>JAPUIL010000285.1 GCA_027297085.1 Verrucomicrobiota bacterium
CCCTCCACCCCAGCAGCAACAGTAACCATATTCTCAGTAAACTCGCCGAACAAATACAGGTTTGATCCAACAGCACACAACAGAAAGCTAAGAATCGCAATTCGCATACCTCTTTGATAAGCCACGCTCTCCTTCTGACAATCTCGAATTTATGGCATCAGCCTAAAGAGTATTTTTAATAATTAGCGCTTCTTTCACGCTTCAAGTTTTAAATCCCCAGTATACCGACATTCTGCCATTCAGTATCACCCATTTTCGCTAATAAGAATTAAAATAACCGGCTAATTTCTATCCCATTGTGAGAGCAGGGTAAGCTGTGTTTCAGTTAAAGATCAACAACCGCATTTTAACTCAGACAAAGATCCCCTCATGTACTACTCGCCAATACTTTCATACGTCATCGCATTTCTTCCACTGATACTTTTGAGTATGTTCGTCGCATTACTCTATGCAAGAAAGTGGATTGATGAAGGCCGATGGGCTCCGGCCTCCCGGGATACCTTGATTAGACCACCAGGGGAAAGTCTTCGCCAAAAAATTGAATTTTTCGATGAACAAATAAGCGAGTGCCTGACGGTGATCTTACTGGCGGTTGTTGCTCAAATCGGTGGATTTTTTCTGATGAAAGCGGTACTGATCGATGCAGCTCTAAACTACTCTTTTATCTCCATCACAATTGTGACGGTCGCGTTCACTCTGTATTTTTTGACCAAAGGCGCCTTCTATTTCGTACGTAGAAGAAACTACAATTTAGGACTGCAAGGAGAACGATTGGTCGCGGAGCATTTGAATCTGCTTATGTTGGAGGGCTATCGTGTTTTCCACGATCTTCAATTTGAGGGCTTCAGTGTGGACCATGCGTTGGTAGGTCCTGGAGGAGTGTTTGCCATAAAGACAAGAATGCGCCGAAAACGCAAAAACCTAAAGGAAAACCACTTCGTAAAGTATGACGGCCAGAAGTTACATTGGCCCAATGGACGAGCCAATGAATTTGGAATTAAGAATGCCATCAACCGCGCCGATAGCCTGGAACAATGGCTAACGAGTGCCGTTGAAGAAGCGGTTAAAGTACATCCTGTCCTCGTATTCCCTGGATGGAAGGTAGAAAGCGAAGGCGAGGGCACAGTCTGTGTTCTTAATCCCAAAGCGGTCAGCCATTACCTCAAGGGAATCGAGAAATATGACGAAGTCCTTTCCGATACGGACATCAATCGAACAGCACACCAACTGGAAGAGATATCGCGCTTGCCCGAATAAGAACAGCCTTTCCGAATAACCAGTAACAGGTAACTGATCACTGCCGCATCGCGGCGCCCCTCATCATCTAAACCGCCAACCGTTTGTTGTTTCCGGTTCGATCTGTGGACGCGTTTCGGTCCGGCAGGTCGATAAGATCTGATTGATCTTCGCCATGATGCCGGGACGTTTTGCGGCAAGATCGGTTGTCTCACCCACGTCCTTACTTAGGTCATAAAGTTCCACTGGATCCATGGGATCCATTTGCACGGCTTTCCAGTCGCCCATCCGCAGTCCACGCCGCATGCGGTTACCGCCGCCCAGTTCCCAGTACAGGTATTCGTGTATACTCTGTTTACGACCAACCACCTTCTCGCCGAGCAAGGTCGGCAAAATCGAGATACCATCGATATCTTGAGGCACGTATTGAGAAACTCCCAGTAGTTCAGCTAAAGTGGGCATCACATCCGGAAAATACCAAATGTGGTCGTTGGTGGAATTCGGCTCGATATGGCCGGGCCAGCGAACGATCATCGGCGTGCGAATCCCTCCCTCATACATCATGCCTTTGGCTCCGCGAAAGGGGCCGTTACCGTCAAAGAACTCCAGGTCCGGACCGCCGCTGCCTTGCGCACCATTGTCGGGGGTGAAAAACACGATCGTGTTTTCTTCAAGCTGCAAGCGTTTGAGCAATTCCATAACTTCGCCTACCTGCCGATCGAGCCGTGTAATCATGGCAGCGTAGGCGGCGCGTGGTTGTGTCTGGTTCCGGTAGTGCTCCGCCTCGGTGATGTAAGGATTCGGTTCATTCCAGCGTCCGGCATATTCCTTCAACGAATCTTCCGGAACGAGCAGTTCCGTGTGAGGAATCGTGTAGGGCATATAACAAAAAAACGGGCGGTCGCGATTCTTGTGAATGAAAGCCAACGCTTTGGTGTGAATTTCGTCAGCCGCGTATTGGCCACGCTTCTCGCCGGTTAAACCATCCGAGGCCCGGCCGTCATTTCCTGGCAGGTAGTATTTCTCGTCGTTCCACCAAAGGTAACTTGGGTAGTAGGAATGCGCGTGCACCTGATCGTAAAAGCCAAAAAACTCATCAAACCCCTGGCGCGTGGCTTCGCCCTCTGAGTGAGCGTCGCCCAGTCCCCATTTGCCAAACGCGCCTGTGATGTAACCCGCATTTTTCAAAACTTCCGCCACGGTAACGTCTTCATCGAGTAATGGAATACCGCCACTGTTTCCCCGCACGGAAGTTCGGCCCATATGTTTGCCTGTCATCAATACGCTGCGGGACGGAGCACAAACGGCACAACCGGCGTAAGCCTGACTGAAATAGACGCCTTGCCCACGAAGCTTATCGAGGTTCGGAGTTCTTATTTTTTTCTGCCCGTTAAATCCCAAATGACCAGGGCCCAAATCGTCGGCCATAATAAAAACAATATTGGGCGTATCCGGCTTGTCCGTCGTAGCCTGGCCGTAGGCGAGGGTCTTAAGGCCAAACAATATAAACAACAGACCGAAAACCGAGGCAACTGGTTGAAAAGTTTTCATAACTGGATTCTTATTCCCTATCAGCTCTTGGCCTACTGTCTATTTGGTAATCTTCAGATTCGCATAGTGGGCAATCGTCGAGCCCTCAAACCAAAGAGCCACAGTCCCAGATTTATCCGCACCTGACTTGAGATCGTTCACAATCAATGTTGGGTGCTCATTGCCGTGCACATAGAGACGAGCTTTTTCACCTTCAACAACGATTTTAACCTTGGTCCATTCAGCAGGAATGAGGTCCACATACGACTCATACTTGCTAGGCGTTTCCTGTCGTAGCTTGTACCAAGGATATTCGGGATGTGAAATGTATTGTGCTGAATGATTTCGGCGCTCCTGGTCATCGGCGCGACCGTTAGTCGGCCGGATGTAAAAACAATCGTAGGTTTTCATATCTGGCTGCACACGAAAGGCGACTCCCACAAAACCACGTGCCCCGCCGGTAGCGCCCGGTGCAGGCTGACCGGAAACTTCCACTTCGATGGTTCCATTTTTAAAATTCTTATCCACCACAATCAAGTGACTGATCCGATCAGCTTCACCGGCCGCAAATCCTCCCTGATTTCCACTTGCCTCACGCTTACGTCTTGCTTCGGCGAGTATTTCCCTGGCCTCACCGTTGATCTCAGCCTTAAGGCCTTGCTTCCCCTTGAACTTCACCGACTTTACCTCTGCGTAGTGAGGCTTCAATCCGTCGGTGGATGAAAAATCATTGGTCCGGGTTACCGCCGAAGCGAAGGACCAGGTTAACAAAACCAAAAGGAGGACGAAGAAGGTCGGAGCTTTTACAACAGTTTTCATAATATTGAATCGGTTAAATAAAATTAATACCTTATTAAAGCTAAAATAAAACAGCCAATTTTCTAAGCGAGTTAAAAATAGTCCTACGTTATCCGAATAGACACGAATTCGGTTATTCTCGTCTGTTTAGTTTTTGTACACCTTGTAAATTGAAATTCAGATTAAAACTACCCACGCAACGGATCCGCCAATAATTGTTTTATCGTATCAGTAACCACCCATCCTATGACTAAGACCAAAGTTCTAATCCTCGGATCCGGTTTCATTGCCGAAATTCACATGGAATCTTACCAACGTTTTGTGCCGGAAGCGGAAGTGGTGGGCGTATTCACCCGCGACGCGCAAAAGGCACAGAAATTTGCCGATCGATTTGGAATTCCAAATTCCTATGACGACTTGGAAAAGGCCATCGCGGAATCCGATTGCGATGTGGTTGATATTTGTCTTCCCAACGTGATCCATCACAAGGCGGTTCTGGCTGCGGCCGCATCCGGTAAACACGTCATCATCGAGAAACCTTTAGCCATGAACCTCGAGCAGGCGGACGAAATGATCCTCGCCTGCAAGAAAGCTGACCGCAAGCTCATGTATGCCGAAGAACTTTGTTTCGCCCCAAAATACGAGCGGACTCGCAAACTGGTTAGTGAAGATGCGGTAGGCAAAATTTACCAGATGCGCCAGTGCGAAAAACATTCGGGCCCTCACAGCGATTGGTTTTACGATGCCGAGCAGTCAGGCGGCGGCGCACTGATGGACATGGGTTGTCATGGAATAGCATGGTTTCGCTGGATGCTGGGCGGTCGACCCAAAGTAGTTTCCGTGTTCGCTCATATGCAGAACGATTTGATTCACGGCGGACGCACTACGGTAGAAGAAAATTCAGTCTGCATGGTGGAATTTGAAGGAGGCGCCATAGGCATTGCGGAAAACAGCTGGGCCAAGCATGGTGGTATGGACGATCGAGTGGAAATCTATGGCACCGGAGGCGTGATCTACGCAGACCTGTTTATGGGTAACTCGGCCCTGACCTACAGCGAAGAGGGTTACGGCTATGCTATGGAAAAGGCGGGCTCCACCAAGGGCTGGACTTTCACCATGTTCGAAGAGGCATTTAACCAAGGCTACCCACAGGAGCTCCATCATTTTATCGACTGCATTCGGAACGACAAAGAACCTCTGGTAACGGGTGAAGATGGCCGGGCGGTCCTGGAAATCATGTGCGCGGCCTATGCCTCCGCCAGGTCCGGCGCTAAAGTTACTCTGCCCTTCTCCGCCAAAGCCGACAAACCCATCGACCATTGGCTGGGAGCCTGAAACGCAGTCACACCAGCCTTCCCATCTTGACCGTCATTTCGATGTGGGATAGGGGTTGGCGATGATTCGGTCACGCCACCCTGCATCTACGATTTTTACCTACATGGTCTACGCAGTGGCTTTGTCATGCAGCGGTCTTTTTGTATCCGGTCAAACAATTCTGCCTGGAACTACACCGCTCACCGTGCAGGGTGATCTTTCCGAGAAAATGGTTGCCGGGATTGACCAGTTTCTGATGCGGAGTATCGATGAATCGATCTCCAAACGGGAACAATATTGGAACCGCGATTTTTCATCCCCTAATGCCTACGAAAAGAGCCTGGCGCCAAACCGGGAGCGCCTCCACAAAATCCTGGGTGTGGTTGAAAATCGTTTGCCGGTCACCTCTCTGGAATACGTCAGCGACACATCCAGATCGGCGAAGGTGGCGGATGCGGAATTATATTCAGTCTTTGCGGTACGCTGGCAGGTATTGGAAGGCGTGTATGGTGAAGGTCTCCTTTTACAGCCGAAAGCTACACCCACAGCTTTTGTAGTCGCCCTGCCCGATGCCGATCAAACACCGGAAATGTTGACAGGGCTGGCACCTGGAATGGCCCCAAAGGATCAGTTCGCCCGACGTCTGGCGGAACAAGGATGCCTGGTAGTGGTACCGGTCTTGATCAATCGTGATGATACCTGGTCGGGCAGCGAATCGGTAAACGTCTTCACCAATCAAACACACCGTGAATGGGTGTATCGCCAAGCGTTCGAAATGGGGCGCCATGTCATCGGCTATGAAATACAAAAAGTCCTTGGATTGATCGACTGGTTTTCCCACACGAATTCGAACGAGGCCGTGAAGATCGGTGTGGCGGGATACGCTGAGGGCGGTTTGCTTGCTCTGTATTGTGGTGCGCTCGATATGCGCATCGATTCTACCTTGGTCAGTGGATACTTCAACAAGCGCGAACGGATCTGGGAGGAACCGATCTATCGTAACGTTATGGGCCTCTTGCTGGAATTCGGCGATGCAGAGCTGGCCGCAATGATCGCTCCGCGCACTTTGGTTGTCGAACACAGCAAGGCTCCAACCATTGATGGACCACCGGCCGCACGCCAAGGTCGAAAGAGCGGTGCAGCACCAGGTATTATTAGGACTCCAGAACTGAACCAGGTTGAGTTTGAGTTTCGTCGGGGACGAGCTTTAGTGAACGGGACACTTGGAACGAACATGTCTCTCGTATAT
>JAPUIL010000286.1 GCA_027297085.1 Verrucomicrobiota bacterium
GGATCGTGTACTGCGAAATGAGCCAGGTAGAGAAAGAAGGGATTCTCCTGGTTACGCTCAATAAACCCGATCGCTTCATCGGTGAGTCTATCAGTGAGGTACTCGCCTTCAGGAGCATCCAAGCCTTTAAGGTTATAGGGAGAATGGTAGGTGCGATTTGGTGAACCACGCGACCAGTCCTGCGGAACGTGTTCATCAAAACCATGGGCATCCGGCCCAGAAGGCACACTCCCCAAATGCCACTTCCCGATTGCTGCCGTGCGATAACCATGCGATTTCAACGTCTCCGCAAGTGTCGTCTCTTCGTAGGGCAAATGCTGCAGCGTTCTTACGTTTTTGAATTTCTGGAAGGGAAAGTCCCGACGACCCGGAATCCAGTCCGTCAAATTGGTCCGCCCAGGATACTTGCCAGTCATTATGCTGGCGCGGGTTGGCGAACACACATGGCAGGCCGCGTATGCGTTTGTAAAACGAACGCCCTCTTTTGCAAAGCGATCGATATTCGGCGTTTCATAAAAGCTGCTGCCGTAGCACCCCAGATCCGTCCAACCCAGATCATCGACCAGAAAGAAGATCACGTTGGGCGGCGTTTTCGCCACTTCGGTTTGTTTTTCTGAAGTGCAACCGATCAGGGTTAGAGCCAGGTAAATCGCAATTGAGAGGAAGGATCTGGAATTCATAGGATATTTTAGAGATGAGAAATTCGAAAAGCGCATTAATGGTTAGTTTCTAGCCAGCTTACCTAGATTGTGTAAATTTGAAACGCACTAGACACAGTAGTTCGCTATTCCTCGATGAGGTGTTTTGGGAAGTCTTCCACGCGCTCGCAGGCGATCTGCTCCATGACTTGCTGGAGCTGACGTTTGAGCATGGTGATAGTGTGGAGCCCGCCATTTTTTCCGAGGGCGCAAACTCCATACATAAACGAACGTCCCATGAAAGCGAACTTGGCTCCGCTGGCCAGGGTACAAGCGATGTCCGGACCGGAGCGCACGCCACTATCGAGCATCAGGGTGATCTTGTCGCTATAGGTCTTGGCCAGTTGGGCCAACGGTTTGATAGTCGACTGGCCGGCATCGAGTTGGCGTCCCCCATGGTTGGAGGCGATTATGCCGTCGAGACCCAGCTCAATGACCTTGGCAGCATCCTCTTCAGTAACCACGCCTTTGACGACGAGATTTCCTTTCCAGCGATCACGGATGGCCTTGATCTTGTCGGTGGTCAAGCGTCCGGAAAAGGTTTTGTTCATAAACAGACCAAGGTGCTTCATGTTGAGGCCCTTGGGGATATAGGGCTTCATAGTCTTGAATTCCGGGATACCGGCGGCGAGCTGTTCGAACGACCATGCCGGATGGGCGGTCATCTGAAGAATATTGCGCAATGACATGCGCGGCGGGATAGAGAGGCCGTTACGAATCTCCTTCGGGCGATAGGCGAAAGTCGGCGTATCCGCAAGAATGACGAGCGTTTGGCAGCCCGCCGCTTCCGCCCGGTCGAGCAATTTGTCGCGCAAATGCTCTTCGGTGGGGTGGTAAAGTTGGAACCAGAAGTTGCCCTCGGTAAGTTCAGAGACGGTTTCAATGCTCGCGGTAGCCACCGTGCTCAGCGTGAAAGGAATGTTTTCCTCAAAGGCCGCCTTGGCCAGGATCTCGGTCGCCCGGGGCCACATGAGTCCTTGCAAACCGATGGGAGAGATGCCGAACGGAGCGTCGTAGGTCTTACCGAAAAGGGTGGTTTTCAAATCGCTGCCCGGATAGTCGCGCAAATAAAACGGCCGAAGCTGGATCTCACGAATATCGGCGGTGTTTCGCTGGAGGTTTATGTCGGAAAAGCATCCGTTCTCCAGGTAATCGTTGGCAAAGCCAGGCATACGCTTGCGAGCTTTCTGGCGAAGATGCTCAATGGAAGGATAGTCTGAATTAAAGGCGTCGTTCATAAATCAGTAAAGGAGTAGAGGACATTAAGGCGGTTATTCAAACCCGCACCTCAGCGACGGTTTCGCATAACCAGCATTTTATTGTTAATCGCCAAAGTCTACATCAGCACTTTTTTCGTTGAAAATTTCGAGTACTTTCGCAGCCACGGCTCGACCAAGGCGAGCACAACTTTCCGCATCAATATGAATGGTATCAGGAACGGGGCAGCTGGCAAAGTCCCCCGCATTCAAAAATGGAATTCCGCGATCAGCAGCGACCTCTGCATAAGCAGCCTTAAATCCGGAGGATGTTTCGGTTGCTCCGTCAAACAAATGCCCGAATGGACAGTGACCTACAGCAACTGGGGCCGGTGCAATGAGCAATACCTTGGGTGCGGCCTTGTCCGGACCGGCCTCGATTTCCAGAATTTTGTCAACCAGCACCCCGCAACTGTGGGCGATGGCGAAGGCATTGAGATTAAAATGATTCTTCAGATCATTGACCCCCAACATAACAATCACCAGATCGACCGGTGCTTGAGATTCCAATATAACCGGCAAGTGTCTCAGGCCGTTCTTATCGACCGGTTCGCAAGGATCATCCCACATCGTGGTTCGGCCGTTTTGCGCCTCCTCGATAACGAAAAACTCATGACCGAGCTCGGTCTGCATCACTCCCGGCCAACGAACATCAGCCGGCATTCGATCACCGTCACTTCCCGGGATAAATCCCCAAGTATTGGAGTCGCCAAAACAAAGAATGCGTTTCATAGTTAACAGAAGTGGGAGTCAAAGTGGTCTGTTAAACAAAAGGCCATTGTTATCAGGGCACGTTCCTTGTCGGCAGCGATATCCGCAACTCCTCAATTACCGGTTCATACTTAGAGAAAGAGGCCAGATTGATCCATTCATTCGGGTCGCTATGGTGATCGTAAAGCTCTTCACCACCATCGTTGTATTGAATATAACGCCAGCGCTCCGTTTGGATAGCGTGGTTTTTATAACCAAAGGTCATAAGCACGGGCCGCTTCCATTCAATCTCAGGATTCTTCAAGAGTGGCACGATGCTTTGTCCGTCCAATCCACTACGATCGGGTAAGCCACAAAGTTCAACCAGGGTTGGGTATAAATCGATAAGGCTCACCGGACGCTCGCAGAGTTGGTTCCGCTGAACATCCTCTGGTGCGGATATTATGAGTGTCGTCCGGGTCGTTACATCCCACAAAGCATGTTTTCGCCAATGCTGTTTCTCGCCCAGGTGCCATCCGTGGTCACCCCAGAGAACGACGATGGTATTGCCGGCGTGTTCGCT
>JAPUIL010000287.1 GCA_027297085.1 Verrucomicrobiota bacterium
CTGCCTTCCTTGGCCACCCAGTCGTGTTCGAGGTAGCGCCAGGATCCTTTTAGGACGTACCCAAAAACAGGCGCCGGGTGCAAATGCTTGTTCAGTATTCCCGCACGGGTAATTTTAAGAAGGTTTATCCAATAGCCGTTGGACACATTGAATAGGATTGGACGAAACGAAACAGTATCTGTTTGTGGAACCCATAGGCGTTCGTCCTCAGGAATCACATCAACTACTAAGTCGGGAACCTGGAAAGAGGGAAGAGTCTCGTCGTGTATACTCATAATTGATAATTAGGTTTTGACTAGTTATTAGGATCAGATTTCAGAAGAGCAATCTATCAATGCGATAAGGTACTGAAATTACAGTTGATGGCCCAAAAATTTCATGACGGGTTACCGGCAGTTTTCTCCATCTCCTTTTTCCATTTCCGGTGTATCGTTTTCAGCTCTTTAAATTTTTCAGGAAAGAAATAGCGCAGATCTCTGTGTTCTCCAGGGTCCTCCTCAAGGTTGTATAAGAATTCCCCATACTCCACATCGAGAAGCTGCCGTTGTGCATTACGCAGGTCATTGGCCGTTTTCAGTTTCCACTTCCCTTTTCTTACTGCGGTTTCAGCTTTCACGTCCCATACCAGAACCTCGTGCTGGAGATCTGGTTTTTGGCCATTTAGTAAGGGTCCCAAGTCAATACCATCCGTAAAGCCATATTGAATACCGGCGGCCGAGCAAATGGTAGGGAAAATGTCGAGCAAGCTGACCACGTTGTCGAGCACCGCTCCTTTTGTAAACTGCCCCGGCCAGGACATAAGATAGGGAACTCGAGTTCCTCCTTCATAGATGGAGAATTTGCCTTCCCGCAATGGATCATTAATAGCGTAGTTTGCCGGCGATCCTCCATTATCGCTGGTATATACGATCAAGGTATTATCCCTCAGTTTCTCTGCGTCCAGAAAATCCAGTAGCTTACCGATCTCCAAGTCCAGGTAGTGCAGTTGACCCAAGTAGAGGGCGCGGCCTTCTTTGTTGTACGGTTTTTTCGCACCGATATTCCAGCTGTGATAATTTTCCGTTAACGGATCCCAATCATGGTAACCTTTTAGCCCGTTCTTTTTAAGATATTCTTCAGGGAGTTGATGAGTAAAGGTGTGCACGGCATTGAAACTGAGCTGCACGAAAAAAGGTTCATCCTTGTGTTCCTGCATAAAGATGAGTGCCTGTTCTCCGAAAATCTCGGTAGAGAATCCTTCGGCATCGACCCGCTTCTTGTTTTGCCACATGCCACTGGGGTTAATACTGTTTCCTTTAATTCCCGAAGCTTTGATCTTGGCTTGTTCGGCAGCCTCCAGCGCGTCCCCATGTTTGAGGTAATGTTTTCGGCTATGGGTAAACCCATAAAAATAATCGAAACCGTGATTATTCGGGAAATTGCGGCTGCTGGTATCCCTATCACCACTTCCATAGTGCAACTTACCAATATAGGCGGTGGCGTAACCGGCTTCTTTCAATTTCTCAGCCAAAGTGGGATAAGATTAATTGGGGATGCCCGGTCCCGAAAACCAGTAATTGCCCTGACGCTGTTGGTAAACTCCGGTTATCAACGCACAGCGAGAAGGGCTGCAAACGCCAGAAGTAGCATAACCCTGCTCAAAGCGAACACCGCTATTGGCCAGCCGGTCGATATTGGGAGTCGTCACATCGAAGGCTCGTTCTGTTACTCCCATGTCTGAATAACCCTGGTCGTCGGTGACGATCAAGAGTATGTTTGGCTTTCCCGATAAAAAAGATCCCGACCAAAGAAAGGAAAGCGCAATGCATGCCAGCCAAATTGGAGAAAGCGTATTCCCCCGGTCGTTTCGTTTGTTGAGCATAGCCTTTTTCTAAATCATTTTTGGATTTGGCAATGAATAGCTACCAGGAACGAATGGAAATTTTTTCTCCACATCGTCAATAAGTTCTACGCCAAATCCAGGTTTGTCCGGCATGTCCATCCATCCGTCTTTTACGGTTAAGGGTTCCTTGAAAATCCCCTCTTTGAGAGGGTTGTAAGTCTGGTTCAACTCGCAATATTCACCGTTGGGGATTGCGGCAACAAAATGGGCGTTTGCCATAGTTGTGCCACCGCCGTGCCAATTGTGCGGTATGCTCATGATGCCGCGTTGGTGTGCCATTTGGGAGATGTACCAGTTCTCGGTCAGCCCAGTGACATTGCAATCGGTCTGCACTACATCGAGGGCTTGTTTATCCAGCCAGATTTGGGATTCAAATCGTTCTCTAAACCGCTCACCACCGGTTACTTTGACATTCGGCATGGCTTCCTTGAACTTTAGAAACCAATCAATGTCCTCAAGGGCTGTTCCACCTGGACCTTCTTCGAACCAGTAAAAGCCCATTTCTTCAAGGGCGGGACACAATTCACTTACGATACGCTCGAGAGGTGTGTCGGTTTTCCCCATCGCTTCCTGGCAAAGGCGGAAATCCGGACCCACGGCATCCCTGACTTTTTGTAGCACTTGGATATACTTTTCGAGGGTCATGCCGCTGTATTTCCAGTCGGTACCTTTCCTTATTTTCATACAGTCATAACCGTCGGCTTTATGCCGCAATGCCTGGTCGATTAAAAATTGTTCGCCGTTGTCGAACCACTCGTGTTCAACACCGCTACTGGCGTAAATGGGGATGCGCGTCCGCGGTTTATTGTGTGTTGCCAGCAATTCATAGACGGGCTTTCCAGTAGCTTTGCCAATTACATCCCACAGAGCACAATCGATCCCCGCCCAGGGTGCCCGGTCGTGGCGCGTATGTCCTCGATTGGTAAATAATTCCAGGTCGAAGGGATTCTTTCCCACGATCAACGGCTTAATTTCTTTCTCCGTAAATTCCTTTATGTAGTCCGGGCCTTCATACGGGCTGCCTTCTCCAATACCTACGATTCCTGCATCAGTAAAGATCTGGGTGATCGCCCCATCCGTTTTCCAAACCACGTAACTGGCAGTTCTCCATAAGTTTTTGTTGGGATCGACATAGGACAAAGGAATCACTTTTACGTCCGTAATTTTAATGTTCTGGCGAGCGACTCCGTCCAGTGGGTGAAAACGTATTCCACTTGTATCCGCCGAGCTACTACCGGGATTACAACCTGTAATAGAAGCTATAGTACCGGCGCCTGCGATGGCTGAAGTTGTAGAAAGAAATTTTCTGCGATTTATGTGTTTCATGTGAGTTGGAGGCTTAAGAAAATCTGGCTTGTGTAGTTAGAGTATTGAAGCGAATCGTTTTTGTGTAAGAGCAGCTTTGTTCAGCGATAGTTAAAAGGTAGCACAGGCTTCCAGCCTGTGTGCTTCTAGCCTGTGTCCGAAACAGGCAAGATGCCTGTTCTACATAATTTAAAGCCGATCCTAGGTCTTCAGAAAAGCAACGCGTTTGTGATCTAATTTTCATTTCAGGCTTTTAGAAAAGTATTAAGACCGAATCTTTGGATTTTTCATACTATAAGTTCCGGGTTCGAATGGGAATTTCTTTTCGACGTCATCGATAAGCTCCACGCCATAACCGGGTTTGTCTGGCAGTTTTAGAAATCCGTTTTTCACGGCGAAGGGTTCTTTAAAAATTTCATCCATCAGCGGGTTATAGGTTTGATTCAGCTCGCAATACGAACCATTCGGAATGGCTGCGGTAAAATGTACGTTTGCCATGGTGGTTCCCCCACCGTGC
>JAPUIL010000288.1 GCA_027297085.1 Verrucomicrobiota bacterium
GTGGATTCGAAATTCTATGCCCAAAGGATATGAGTGGCCGGGCAATTTCAGAGAACTGGAACAGTGTGTGCGCAACGTCATGGTGCACGGAGAGTATAGCCCTCAACAAGAACGCCCCATTCTTTTGGATTCGGAAACACAATCCGCCCCAACCCTCAATCAATGGATCCGATTACTTGTAAATCGTGAATTTGCAAAGACACCCAACCTCGCGCAAGTAGCAGAAAGACTCCAAGTCGACCGCAGGACCGTCAAAAAATACCTTTCGCTGAACTCATAGAGGTACAAGCGACCTTGGTCGCGATTCATTGGTAATCCGAGTTCGCCAGCAAGCTAACTACAATGGCTTCAACAACGGTTCGATCTCCATCTCCGGAACCTTGACCAAACTCTTTCCTTCAAGTGAGTCGCGCTCCATATCAAGACTCATTTTGACTAACCGATTGTGGGATATAGGGCTCAGGGCTGTTCAAGAGGAGGCAGTTGCAAGGTCTTACGAATGGGCCAAATATGCACTAGGTAACTTGGGTCTTCTCTCCATTTGGCAATTTCTTCTTTCCACGACGGACCGACGAAGAAGTCCTCAGCATATTTACTATTAGGATTGTAGTTGAAAATACCTACTACGATTACCCAGACCAAGAGACCCTTTATTGTAAGGGAAATAGCTTTATCCCAGATGCCCCTCTCGTTGCTGGAAAGAACCAACAAACTTAGAAAAAAGAGCATGTTCGGAACAAAGAAATATCTCCCGCCAATTATCACGTCTAAATAAATAATTCTAGCTTCAGGATTGGGCATTCCTAAGTCGCCGATAACGCTAAGAATTAAAACGAAAATTCCCGAGAAAAACAAAAATCCGGCGACCTTATCCTTGTATCGAACTATGAGGCAAATAATCGCCCCATACACTGCAGGAACGACCCAGCTGAATAGCCAATAATTCTCCAAGAAAATCCTTCTTAACTCACTAACGTGGCCATCGGCGAAACTCCATCCCCCGAAGGCCAACAAAAATTGCTTAACGATCAGTGCATAAGGGAGAAAAGATAAAGACAGAAATAAAGGCCGTAGTCCGCTGTCGGGTAATGAAATAACAACCCACGCTTGGATCAGTGTAAACACGCTCAACAAAATACATTCCAGCAGCTTTTCAGAGTCTCTGTTGATGATCCAAATCAACCAGAAAAAAGGGACAAAAAAACAGGGAAACGGCGAATTCAGACCAGCCACAATTAAGGTAAAGTAGCGTATCCACCGCATCCATCTGCGATCGCTTTTTGACACCAGAATTAAAGCAACAGCAAGGCCATTATGAAATTGTGAAAGCGCCAAGCTTAACCAAGTTTCTAAGTTGGGGGTCACAAATAAAACTAGGCCAATACCCAATAATTTCTGCCACGACGTCTCAATTCCAGGTAATTTTGAAAACAGTAATATCAACACAGGAAGCAGAAGAAAAAAGAAAGCTACCCAGCAGTGTAGTAAAGGCGCATAATCCAATGGCAGCCAATTTCCAGACACATAACCTATGATACGGTTAATCAATGAGTAATATCCAACTTCGGAGGACAAAAAGGTCCCTAGATCATTTCCACTTATATACGCCTGTCTAAAATACAAGACGCCATCCTCCGCCCAAAAACGACCCTCCAACAGTATCCTCGGAACTCTCAGGAAAACAAGGAGAGCAGCAAGAGTTAGGACGACCCATTCCCAGTTCTTAGATAATATCTCACCAACTATTTGGTAGTGCCTTTTTTTCAGATCATGGTTCTGCTGCATTGTTGAGGAGGTATGCCTCAATTTCCTCAGAAAAACTGACTTTCGTAGCAATCCTAAAATTCAAATTTGGTAGGGATAAAATTTGTAAGGCCGGAAGGAAGAAGCAGTTTTTACTTAACCAAGAAAGGGTTTCGCTCACTAGTTGACGCCACTTCCTTGAAAGCCCAACTGATTGTGTACCCATATGGTTGCGGGTCATTGCACCTCTATCGGCCTATGGCAAACTACTCCTGCAAACTCTTAAACAATGGCTCGATTTCCATCTCTGGTACCTTGACTAGGCCTTTGTCGGTGAGGCGGATCTCAGGAATCACTGAAAGCGGTAGCAGGTTGAATCCCATGTAAGGCAGGGTGCACCCAGCCTCAACCCAAGCGGCTTTCACTTTAGTTGCCGCTTCGGCGACTTCACCTGCCCGCAAGTCGGAAATAAGACCGGCTATAGGAAGCGGAATGAAGGCTTCAACTTTACCCTCTTTCACAACAGCCACTCCACCTTGCGATGCGCGGATGGTTTCTATGGCCAAAGCCATGGAAGCTTCATCGTGTCCGGCAACAATCACATTATGAGCATCGTGCCCTACACTACTGGCTACCGCTCCTTCCTTGAGGCCAAAATTCTGCAAGAACCCGTATCCAATGTTCCCCTTCACTCCATAACGTTCGATAACAGCCATATGGCAGCAGTCATTGTCAGTCAGGAATTGGCTCCAGTCACTCGATGGGTTTTCCAACTTTACCTTTTTGTGAAGAGTCACGATCCCCGGTAGTTCCGTTCGCAGAATAGTAACTTCGGAAGGTTTCGCTGGTGGCTCAGGCAACAAAGATGGCTTCTCCGGCATGTTTACCGTCTCGAATGCTTTTTGCGGATACTGATAGCGATCATGAGTTAATTGTTCATCAAGGACGGAAGTCACCTTGCCATCTTCTACAACCAATTCACCACCGTACCAGGTGTTCTTCACTTGAAGGTCGTCGTTTAATAGCACCAGATCTGCTCGGCGCCCATGACCCAGAGCGCCAAAATCGCCATCCATGGCGTAGCGTGTAGCCGGATGAAGCGAGCCCATCGACCAAGCGGTTGGCATATCCACGCCGGCTTTGATGGCTTCCGTCACCACCCAATTCATTCCGAAAGTAAACAAATCATCCGCGTCACGATCATCGGTACATACACAAACTCGTTTGGTGCTAGCGCCCAACTCAGTTACTGCTTTGATCGCTTCCGGCAAACTGTGCCAGGGAGTAGTAGGAGGACCTCCACGAAGAAAAATCCAGATGCCTGCTTCCAGAAAATCATCCGCAATCTCCCTATCAATTGCCTCATGGGTATCTGTGACGCCACTGGCGGCATAGGCGGCCACAAACTCCCGTCCGTAGATGTGCCCGCTCACCGGTCTGCCCCGCTTGAGCGCTTCTTGAATAACACCATGAGAGCGGTCATCCCCAAAACACACCGGCACAAAATCCATTTTCTCACCCAGTGCCACGATCTCAGGCCAGGCATCAAACATGGCTCCCGCCTTGTGTGGAGTGAGGTCGCCACCGCAGGTTTCCATTTCAGCGCTGGTTGACGGAATAGTGCTGGGCAAGGTAAGATAAATATTCAACGGAGCAACGCGGGCATCTTCCAACATCCACTCAATTCCTTCGGTGTCACAAACATTGCCTATTTCATGGCTGTCGCAAAAAATAGTGGTCGTGCCATTCAGGAGAGCTGCTTCGGAATAGGCACACGCTGTCATCATACTACTCTCGATATGAATATGTGGATCCACTAATCCGGGAGCTATAATGCCCCCACTCACATCCACAATATTCGCAGAACCCTGAAACGTACCAGCTGGTTTGACGGCAGCAATCCGCCCCTTTGATATCCACACCTCCTTGTCGGCCAACATCCGCTCTGTATAAGTAGATAGGATACGGCAGCCTGTAATCACCAGGTCGGGTGCCTGTGTACCTGAGGCCACGGCTGCCAGCGTTTGAGTCAGGTTGGATAATGGAGCAACGCTAAATCGATTCATAAGTGTTAAGTACTTTCTCAGCCAAGATTGAGTTGAAGATAATTCTTACCGTATTTGTAAGTGACGGCTTTGGTCTTGGAGGCGATTGACTTCCATCCCTGTTTTTCCATTCGAATCTGAAATGCCATTACTTCCCGGTGATAGTCCTGTAACAACCTGGCTTTGGTCACGTCATCCAGGAACGAGTGCTTCAGGCTGTTTTCACCCAAAATGACTGTTTCTTTCCAGGAGAGGTTAAACCGGCTGACTGCCACAAAATATTCGTCGGTCATATTGGAATGCCACAAACCCCGATCGTCGGTATTCAAACAACAGGGGATCCCCTGCCGCATGTAGATTGGAAACGGATGCTCGTCCAGATCTGGCGTGTAACCTAGTAGATGATTACTGATTAGGTTGATCTCGATGAGGAAGTTTTCGCCACGCATCATCTGCATGGTGGGTGGATCGCGAAATAGATTGATACCGTGCCCGATACGTGTGGCTCCTAAGCGAAGCGTGTCGGAAATGTGAGTGTCTTTTTTCTCCGCCTCGCCAGCATGGATCGAAATGCCTACACCGGGAAACTTTCTCATCATGCGATCGAATACGTCGGTAAATTTACTTGGGTAGCCGCGGTTGTCATCTTCCCGGCCAGCCATGTTGATGCCCAGCCACAATTGCTTGTTGTTGTAAGTGTATTCAAAATACTTTTCTACGCCTTGTATGGCGTCATCATCAAAGCGAAGCACGATGGTTTGAAAGCGCACCAGTACACCCGTCGCTTTCGCATCGGGTTGGTCAAAGCGCTCGAGAAAACGCCGAGTCGCCTCATCGTCGGAAACCCTGTTTCCCTGTGCGTCTGACCATCCACGAAAGCGTGCTTGAATCTCCATATATCTTACACCTTCCGCGCCAAAGCGTTTCATGTTTTCGACTAGCAGCTCTGTCATCACGTCGATGGATCGGAGAATATCGCCCAGTCGATTCCAGATGTATTCGAAAAATTCGTTACGCCCTTCCTCATTATTATCAAGGAACATCGCTTTCATCCAGGCTTGCTTCTCAGTTTCCGTAAGGTCGACAAGGAGCTTGAAATCCCTCCGAACCACAGAGCTCAATCGATCATAAGTATGGTTGGCGATTGTGACCCAGCCAGACAGGTTCCTTGAATCGCGCATACCGCCGACATCGATCAGGTCTAAACTGGAAATGCGAACACGGGTATAAAATTTCTGACCGCCATTGCGTTTGGGGTCTGTTGCCACATCCCAAATCATTTCTGGTAACATACCACCACCGAGGTGATGATGAATGTCGCCGCCCTTGGGCAAGGCATACAATACACGATATAGATCTTCTTTCGACGCATCGGTCTTCAATTCGCTCCAAGCGCGCTCCGCCTTATCGGATATACTAAGTCGTGAAGGATCCGCATCCTTCCCTGCTTTCACCATGTCTGAGGTGGCTTCCTTTTCCGCCTCGGCCGCAGAACCAGATCGTGATCCCACAATTAAACCAGATCCCAACGCAGCCAGCATCCCCTTTCCTAAAAAATCGCGACGGCCTGGCCGGTCTGATGTAGCCGGCTTTCGGTCAAAGATGCGGATCCATTTCTTCCATCCATTAAACACAGAATATTTCATTTAAAAAGCGGTGATTGATGAGTCTATTTCAGCCCGTAATAGAGCAAAAACAATGCTGCAACCAGATAACTAAACAGAGGAACCTCCTT
>JAPUIL010000289.1 GCA_027297085.1 Verrucomicrobiota bacterium
CGCCGGCATCGCTTTCGCGGGCGATCAAGTTCTTAAACTGGGTGTGGAAGAACACAGCTTCACCATACCATTTGTTACCTCTGGTTTTTACTCCGGCTTCAAAACTATCCGTTTTTTCCGGATCTAGTCCACTCCGTGTCGATCCTGGGCTAAGCAAGGAAATTCCCCGATGCAGTCCGGCAAAGAACTTCGTAGCTTCATCGACGTTGTATTCAAAAGTAACGCCGGGTGCAGCAACATCGTAGCTTCCGGCATCTTCGTCAGCAGGATCTCTTCCATCGGCCCTGAAATAGTCCCAGTCTACCTCCTCGTAGCGGATCCCTGGAGTAATGGCTATGTTGCCCGACGAAATGCGATCCATCACATAAACCGAGGTACTGTCTACCTTTTGCCGGCGGTTACCAGCAGAACCTCCCGGCTCGGACTTTCCGTAGAGGATGAATTCATCCACACCACCCTCATCGTTCATATTATAAACATCTTCCCACTGGAAACGCCGAATCTGGTCACGGTGAACTCTCAAACCGGCTGTGATATCGTGGTGGACTTTGCCGAGGTAAAACTCACCTTTAAACTCCGATTGAATCCCGCCTAGGAAATAATTGCGGTTGTTAGCTTTTACTCGAAGTTCTCCAGCCCGTATTCCGGTTAACACTTCGTATAGCTCAGTGCCATTGAAGAGAGCGGTTGCAAGGTCTTTGCCGTCGACTTTGTTCAGTTTATACCAATTGCGGTGAAAATTGTTATAGTAGGCAGTCGTAGAAAGCGTGTTACCATTCCCCCAACGGGATTGGTGACGAAGGTAAGTACGTGTCTGGTGGGTAATAATTTCATCGAATCTTGAAGCTGCATACCGCCGGAAAGAATCGGTTTCAAAATCTTCAGTCGAAAGTCCCAGATAAGTTTCGTCCGCACGAAAGTCAGAATAGCCTGCCTTGAACTCAAAGAAATGATACTGGGGTGAATTGGGCTGCCAGCTGAACTTGACCATGGAATCCGCTTTTTCGAAACCAGTCTCGTCCGAACCTTCATAGGCTTCGGTACTATCGATGGTTTTAAATCCGTCGGTCTGACGAGTATAAACTTCGGCTAAGTAGCCAAAGGTTCCGGCCTCCGATTCGTTCTTACCACCATACCATAGATGAGCTCGCCAATCGTTGTTTTCGCCGTATTGAAGTTTCAGGTACCCCTCTTCGTGAAGTGGAATGGGAGTTGAAAGATAGTTTAATACACCTCCTGTCGTATGCGGACCATACTGAATCTGACTCGAGCCCTTTAGGACTTCGAGGGATGACGTACGTCCTGCCGTGGGAGAGTAATAGGCTGACGGCGCGGCATAGGGAGCGGGAGCGGTGAGCACACCATCTTCCATCATGGTCAGTTTTCCACTTCGATTCGAATCTACTCCACGTAAACTGATATTGGGAAATAATCCATAGCCGTCTTCTCCCCGAAAATATACGCCAGGCACTTGCCGAAGGATTTGATCAATGTTCGCATATTGGAAATTCGCAATTTCTTCCTGGGCCAGGTAAAAACCGGAACCCGGAACTTCGAAAACCGATTCCTTGGATCCCAGAACCTTAAACTCATCCATATCGAATAGCGGTCCTTCAACCTCCTGGGTCCACCCGAAAGGGTTGATCCACAAGTAAAGGAGGCTGAATCCAATCCATTTCAAAGTCTGTATCTTTAAGGAATGCATTTCTTCCAATATAAAGCGGAAAACAAGTGAAACTGAGTCTCATTAGCCATGAGTCAACGGCTTAATTGATAATGGGTCTCATTTTCTTTTATTTATAATGATTCAAATTTGAGACTCAGATTTTTCAGGTCTCATTGATGAGCCCTGAGGTTGACAGTTCCCTCTCATTCAGAAGGTTAGGCCTATGCCTCGAAAAGCTGTCCTGATCCTGAATCTCGGTTCGCCCGACTCCACTTCCGTCGCGGATGTTCGCCGTTACCTGAAAGAATTCCTGTTGGATGAGCGGGTTATCGATTCCGCACCTTTGGTTCGCAATTTGCTGGTTCGCGGGGTGATATTGCCAACTCGACCAAAACGCACGGCCGCGGCTTATAAGAAAATATGGACCGCCGAGGGAAGTCCTCTGATTGCTACTAGCAAGAACGTGCAGAAGAAAGTGCAAAAGAGAGTGGATGTCCCTGTTGAGCTAGCCATGCGATATGGCTCTCCATCTATTCCCGATGCTGTCAGCCGCCTGAAAAACCAGGGAGTCGAAGAGCTCTTCATAATGCCCATGTATCCTCACTACGCTATGTCGAGCTATGAAACAGTACTTGTGCGAGTTCAGGAGGAGATCAGAATTCAGGCACCGCCTATGACTTGGACAGTGCTTCAACCCTTTTATAAGGACGAAGACTACATCAGTGCATTGGTCGAAAATTCCAGCTCATATATCACCGGCGACCTTGATAAGGTCCTCTTCAGTTTTCACGGCATTCCGGAACGGCATTTGCGGAAAGCCGATTCCTCTCATGCCCACTGCTTAACGACTCCCGATTGCTGCAATGTTTGTCACCCGGCACAAAGCACCTGTTACCGTCACCAGTGTTTTGAAACTGTCAAATCCGTTACCCGCAAACTTGGTCTACCCATGGGCAAGCAATCGATTTCTTTTCAATCTCGCTTGACACGAGAGCCCTGGTTGCGCCCTTTCACCGACCACGTGCTTAAGGAGTTTCCCAAACAGGGTATTAAACGCATAGCGGTCATCTGCCCATCTTTTGTGGCCGACTGTTTGGAAACGCTCGAAGAAATCGAAATGGAAGGACGAAAAGAGTTTCTTGCTGCTGGCGGTGAATACTTCACAATGATTCCCTGCTTAAATGAACACCCTGCTTGGATATCTATGCTCGTGAACCGGATCCAAGACTGGGCTTAATATCCCTAAAACCAAAATACACATGGAATTGAACCCCAATGTTGACGTCTTGTGGATCGGTATAGGCAATCTGCTATACACTCTGGGATTCATCACTGCGATATTTTACCTACTGAGGGCCAGACACCACCCACGCTGGTTACTCTACATGCTAATTGCTGGAGGCTACGCCATCCAAACCTACGGACTGTACCTTCGTGGCATGGAAGTCCAAGGTTGTCCGACGGGTAACACCTTTGAAATCGTTCAATTTGTCATCTGGTCTCTCACATTCTGCTTCCTGGTGCTGGGGCCGGCGTTTCGCCTGAGTTTGTTTGGCTTTTTCACAGCTGGGCTCGCTGTGATGCTATCTATTCTTTCCTACGCTATTCCTGCCTGGGATACACCCTACCCTATCAACGCATCTGGCGCCAATCCTTCGGTCGAATTTCATGCCTCGCTGGCGGTTTTCTCATATGGAATTTTCGGACTCCTGGCGGTGAGCTCTATACTCTATCTTCTACAAAATTATTCACTCAAACATCATCGTTGGAAGGGAGTTTTTGCCTTTCTACCATCCTTGGTAGAATCGGAGACCATGACCCTGCGGATGCTTGCAGCAGGTAGTGGAGTTCTCACCGTATCCCTGTTGGTTGGATCCGTTTATTGGATACAAAACTCTGCGGAGGTGGACAGTGCCAAGCTGGTAGCCACGGTGGCCGTATGGCTAGCATACTTGGTCGTTCTGGGCCTGCGTTTGATCAACCGGCTTTACGCCAAACGTTTGGCGGTTACTTGCATTGTATTATTTTTTGTAGCCATTCTCTCCATCTGGCCCATCGACGCCAGCCGGCACTCAAAAGCGCCTTCCAACGCTGCAACTCAATTGTCTCCCTCCGAATGATTGACGGAAAGCGCACATTCATTTGCTGGGGAGTCAGTCACCACACGGCCTCCATCGAATACCGGGAAAAAATCAGCCCGAATCCGGATCAACTTGACCAAATTTACCAGAAGTTGAACGACCAGGACTGGATGAATGAAATGACGGTACTGAGCACTTGTAATCGGCTGGAGATCTACGGGGCAACATACGAAACCGACTCACACAAACTCACTACCGCTCTATCAAAGATTCTCAATGTCGACAAAGATGTCCTGATCGAAAAATCCAACCTGCTGGTTGGCGAAAAAGCCCTGCAGCATTTGTTTGCTGTGACAGCGGGTCTGGATTCCCAAATCATTGGAGAGGTTGAAATCACCGGACAGGTAAAACAGGCATTCCTCCACGCAGCCAAAAAACGCACAGTGGGTCGGATGTTAAATAAAGCGTTTCAAAAAAGCTTTCAGACTACCAAGTGGATTCGATCCAACACCAACATAGGCAAGGGACAGATTAATGTAGCCACAGTGGCGGTAGACCTTGCCCTGAAGGTGTTTGGCAACCTTCGCAATTCGACAACGCTTGTAATTGGTGCGGGAGATATAGCTGAAAAAACGATCTCGGCATTACGTAGCCGCGGAGCACGCAATCTCATCCATAGTAATCGCACATTCGAAAAGGCCCAAGAGCTCGCTTTAACTACTGGGGGTAAAGCGATACCAATTGAAAGCCTGGATAGTTTTCTGAACAAAGCGGATGTCGTGTTGTGTTCGACAGCTTCGCCGGATTTCATCCTCACAGAACCGCGCATGAACACTTTTCTCAAAAAACGCGCAGTTCGTCCTCTGTGTCTTCTCGACTTGGCCCTACCCCGCGACATCGATCCTGCCATAGATAAATTTCCCAACGTTTTTCTCTACAATCTGGATGACCTAGCTGAGATTGCCGATGCCAACCTGAAAGCCCGCAAAGAAGAGCTGGGCAAATGCCGGGAACACATCGAAAAGAAGATCCACCACTTGATGCACGGACACACTCAAAAATCCATGCAGGATCCGGAACCAGGTGGAATCCAACAGACCTAACTCAAAAAACGGGACACCCAATTCCACGGTGTTTCTGGACTCTCCCCCTGCAAAACGTGTTTCAATTCTTCACAATCTTTTTGAGTGGTCGCTATATTGGCTTCATCCGTTAAACAACGATTCAGCTCCTTGGCCAACACAGCAGGTTTGGCTTTATACTGAGTAAACTCCGGATAATAAGGCTTATTGAGAAGCAAATTGGCTATACCAATAAACGGGATATTCACCATCAAGCGTCCGAGTATATATGAAAATATATGAATAGCATGAACAATCCGACCCGGAATACCAGCCAACCCACAACGCAGTGACATGGTTCCAGATGTGGTTAATACCGCACTGGCCTCAATCCGGCCCTCATTGCCAACTTTTTCAATATGGTCACTGATTTCGGGGAAGCGGTCCAACACTTGCTCAATTTCTGCAAGAATGGTTTTACTGGGGTATATGACCAACGCCTCCCTGCTTTCATACTCATTCAAATACCATTTATAAGACTCCAATAAAACGGGCAGCACACGCCTCACATTCGATACTCGGCTACCACCAAGCAAAAGGATCTTACCGTCTCGATTATAAACCAGTTCGCAAGCTTGCTTGCTCTGCAAAAATGGATGCCCGACATAGGTCGTCTCCAAGGAGGTATCAGCGAAGCATTCGACTTCAAAAGGAAAGATAACTGACAACGCGTCCAGCATCCTCGCCATCTCGAACCGTCGTTTTGCCTTCCAAGCCCAGACCTGCGGACTGATGTAATATAAAAGCAATGTCTCTCCTCCAGCCTTCTTGGCGATTCCCAGGTCAAAGAGCGCTTTTGCCATACGCAGATTAAACCCCGGGTAATCTACAAAGAGCACCGCCCTGGGCTTATGTATTTGAATCCATTCAACCATATTCCCAAACAATTTTTTGAAATACTTGTAGTGTTTGAGAACTTCCACAAAGCCGACCACCGAGAGATCTGTAAGGTCAAAAAGCAATTGTGCACCTGCAGCTAGCAAGTGCTTTCCACCTACAGTCGCAACCTTTAGTTCAGGCCGTTCCTCCAGTAAGTGTTTCACCAATACGGCTGCATGTTCGTCACCGGAGTGTTCACCGGCAATCACCAGTAAATCAATAGGCCCATGATCTGGTGCATCCAGTTCATCAGGCAGCTCCAGCACGTAGCTCATTGTTGCCTGTCTACGTGAATTTGCTCGGTAATCCGTAAAGCCAACTCCAAGGCCTGTTTTCCCAATGTTGCATCCACCTTTGGGTTTTCCCTATTGGTCAAACAATCGAGAAAGGATGCCAGTTCGATCTTCAAAGGTTCACCCTTTTGGATAGGAATTTCCTCCTTAATCAACTGAGATCCGTCTCGTTTCACAAAATGACCTTCCTGATTCATGAAATCGAGGGATACGTAGCCGCTTTCCTGGAACACCCGAATCTCACGTACCTTCTTTTCACTCACGCGGCTCGTGTTTACATTGGCAACTGCACCGTTCTCAAAAGTAATTCTTGTATTCGCTATGTCCTCGGTAGCAGACAACACATTCACCCCTACCGACTCCACTTTCTTCACCGGTGAACGGACTAATTGCAATATCACGCCAAGATCGTGTATCATTAGATCCAATACTACACCTACTTCGGTTCCACGCGGAGTAAACGGGGCCAAACGATCGGCTGTAATAAATCGTGGCTTTTCAACAACGTCTTCCAGGTAACTGGTTACCGGATTGTAATGCTCAATATGACCTACTTGTATAATACTGTTATTTCGGTTGGCCGCTTCCAAGATAGTTTCAGCTTCTGAGCTGCTAACGCAGAGTGGCTTTTCAATCAGCAAATGACAGCCTTTCTCCAGCAACGGCACTGCCACCTCGCAATGTTTGTCTGTTGGCACCACCACACTGATCGCATCACAAGCGTCAGCCAACTCCTCCATTGAAGTAAACAAAGGGCATCCAAATTTATCTGCAATCTCCTGCCCACGAACCGGATCCACTTCGTATATGCCTGCCAGCTCACACTGTTCGAGTTCTGAGTAAATACGTGCATGGTG
>JAPUIL010000029.1 GCA_027297085.1 Verrucomicrobiota bacterium
ACTATGGGTTGTTTTCTTGTTCCTCCTTCGCAAAGCGGTCTGGAAAGTCTGGTGATATTCATAAATACTCTCAAGGTATCGTTGTAAGCGGCGGAGCCGCTTTAAAAAGGCAGAAGGCAGAAATAAAGAAGGCAGAAGGCAAAAGAGAGGCACGGAGGAACAAAGGCACATATAGGCGAAGGCACGGAGACTGAAAGAGAGTTGTTGAGGTACTGAGATCCTGAGTTTCAGAAGGGCGCGGTAAGCTGTTTATTAGTGCTTTACATTTCAAAAACGATCATGTTTGAGAGGTTTTGTGCCGCGATTGATTCTTTGAGCCACGGATTATCATCGATTAAACACGGATTTATTTATTCTCACTACTCGCTTCTTGCTCCTCACTTCTAAATAACTATCCGTGGAAATCTGTCCGTCCGTGGCAAAATTCCTGGTGTTGAATTCTGTTTCGTTAAGATATGTTTCTTTTTGGTTCCGGCTCCACTGGGTTAGGAATTGGTCGATTGACTCGGTCCACTAAAACTTCGCGTCCGGACCTGTGAAACGGAAGTCGTCGGTCAGGTTAATGTCTTTGTATTGCTGCTGGGTATCGCGGACTTCTTTTCTGAGTTCCTTGGCGAGTTCGGGATTTAACGTCTTCAAGCCTTCGATGGTTTTGGAAACTTCTCCCAGGAAATTTTGATACTGTTGTTGCCGGTATCTTTCCTTTGCTAACTGCTCTTGGGATCTTCCGATGAGAGGAATGGTCCAGCGGTTCAAGTATCGGCTTTCGAAATTGGTGAAATATTTATCGCTGAGAAAAGCACCTCCAGAGGCCGGATCCAAAGTATCAATATCTTTTAATTCCGACATCCGCATCAACGGAGAATAAAGTTCGTTCACCTGGAACTCTCTTAACTCAACCGTATCCAGGCCTAGCTCATCTTCAGGGACATTTTCTCTTGGGTCGTCGATCGGCAGGGTAGGTTGAAGGTGTGCTTCAATAGCCGCTTGCCGGTAAGCCGCTCTCAGTTTGGCCGTTTTCAGTGGTGTCTTGTTGGTTATTTCTTCCTTGATTCCGGGCTCTTCCTTTTGTTCTTCCCACTTGTATTTGGAGTTCAGAAAATCTGATACGGTAGATTCTTTAAAGCCCTCCTTGTTTTTTTCAGTGGCATCTTGGCCAAACAGAGGTAGTGCGATTAAGGACAGGAAAAGGACAATATGTATGGATTTCATGGATAAAATGTATGGCAGACCTCGCTGGGGATTTTAGAAAAGCAAAATTCCCTAAAGTTTCAAGCTCATGTTTTTTTGAAGTATTTTTTTCAGCTCAAATGCCTCTAGGTGGCAGTTCCCTGGTGAATAGCGACTATTCCCAGAGTCATTGGATAGGCCTGGAGGTTGGTAAAACCAGCGGCTTTTAGTTCATCCAGTAGTTGTTGTCTGGTCGGAAAGGCTTCAATGGAGTCGCCCAAATAATTGTAAGCGTCAGGTTGGCGAGTGATCCAGCCGGCAAACGTTGGCAAAAAGTATTTGAGATAAGCGTAGTAGAGCGGACGAAACCAGGCGTAAGGCTGGGAGAATTCAAGGATGAATAGGTGGCCACCTGCTCGCAGAGTTCGGTGGATCTCCTGCAAGCCTCTGGCCCGGTTTTCCAAATTGCGTATACCAAAGGCCACGGTGATCGCATCGATTGTATTTGTGGATAGCGACAAATTGAGAATGTCTCCAACCGCGAAGGAAATATCGGAGGCGGGGGAGCGGTTTAACCGTTTTTTTTCTGCTTCATCAAGCATTGGCCGGCAGAAGTCCAAGCCCTGCACTTGTACAGAGTCTCCCAGTTTCGATTTAAGAGCGAAGGCTACATCTCCGCTTCCCGTGGCGAGATCGACGACGAGTGAGGGGTTGGTATGATGAACTTTTGTGACCAAGACTTTGCGCCACCAGTAGTCCATGCCACCGCTTAGAAGGTGATTGGCCAGGTCGTACCGTTTGGCGATGCCGCCAAACATGCTGCGTACCGCTTCTGCTTCAGGCATGGTTATTGAGAATTCTCAAGCTTTTCAGCTTTATCTTTGGTAGAATCTTCTTTGCCCTTGATGCTCTCAACCACCCATTTGGATAGTTCAGCATCCGGATTGTCCACAGCTTCAAGTGTAATAAGGAAACGTGTTTGGCCGGTATTTCGGCCGACAATCTTCAAGCCGTGTTCGTAATCTTTAAAGAGCTGCTCGCAAATGGAGCTGGTCGAACGGTCTTCTTTCACGGCGAGTTCCACTATTTTGGCGCAAGCATCTTCCGCAAAATCAAGATCCAGGCCGTGTTTGTCGTGAAATTCGGTTTTGAACTCTTCGACACGTTTGAAAAGAAATTCATTTAATGCCTCCGGGTTGTTCAAGAGGAGATCCTTCAAGGCTTTATGCGGTTCTTTTACGGTATCGGTGGTGACTTCGAAATTGTGTATCAAGGTGGAGGAGAGCTCGAATTTAAAGTCTCTGAACGTTTTTTCCAATATGGTCATCAGGCCGCGAGCTCCTGTTCTCTCCCGGGAGGCCCGATCCGCTATTTCCAATATGGCTTCGTCGGTGATGCTAAAATCGATATCGTACCCCTTAAAGTCACGGCGATATTGATCCAGTATACTCCCTTCAGAATTCTTCAAGATTTGAGACAGGTCTTCTTTTGACAGAGGTTCACAAGCAACACGGACCGGTAGTCGTCCAATAAATTCAGGTTCAAACCCATATTCGATGAAGTCGCGGGTTTCGCTGAGACTGAGAAAGTGTGAATCGTTCTCTTCATCTTTTCGTGTGGATGAAAATCCGATTTGTCCTTGATCCAGGCGTTTGCGTACGTTCTCGGCCAGTTTTTCGAACGCGCCTGAAACGATGAAGAGAATATTCTTGGTGCTCAGAGCGCGTTCCCGCTTTTTGCCACCTCGGCCCATATCCATCATGGCTTGCATCTGGCCCATCATATCGTGAGGGCTAAACAGATTTACATCGGCGTCCTCCATGAGTTTAAGAAGATTGATTTGCACCCCACGGCCTGAAACGTCTTTGCCTCCGATGGAGTTGTCGCTGGCAATCTTATCGATCTCGTCTATATATATAATACCGTATTGCGCTAGCTCTGCGTTGCTGTCCGATAATTTGTACAGATCGCGAACCAAGTCTTCCACATCGTTACCCACGTAACCGGTTTCACTGAACTTTGTGGCGTCGGCCTTGACGAAGGGCACGCCAATTAACTTGGCAATGTTTCGCATGAGGTAGGTTTTGCCTACGCCGGTAGGTCCGAGTAACAAAATATTTTGTTTATTGTATTCCTTCTCGGCCAGGCGTGGTTCATGAATACACTGCCGTATATGGTTGTAATGGTCACAAATAGCAACGGACAGCACTTTTTTGGCTTCGTCCTGCCGAATTACAAAACGATCCAGGTAATCTCGAATCTCTTTGGGTTTGCGGTTAAATGCGCGAATCCGTTTTAATACTTCATCCTGTTCTTTGGTCTCCTCTTTCGTGCTTTCAGGCGGTGCAGCTTGCCGTTGTGGAACAAAAGGCGAAATCGTTACGTTTGGATTGTTTGATTTTAAGATTTCTTGAAGTTGTTTCTGAATTTCCTCGAAGGGGTTCTTCGTGTCTTTGTCACTCATAGTCTTGGAATTTTTTGAAGCATTTTTTTCTTTGCCATTGACGTATGTAAAAACGGATTTTGTTCTAGTGAATATCTATCAGTTGCAAACGGAGCTAAAGACCTTATGTCAGACAATTTAACAAAGCGAGATATCGTTCTGGATATCTACCAGAAAACCAATTATCCGCAAAAGGAAGTCAAGGAGGTTGTTCAACTGACTTTAGACTCCATCTCCAAAGCTCTGAGCTCTGGACAGAATGTCGAATTAAGAAACTTCGGCGTTTTTGAAATCCAGGTGCGTAAAGCTCGCATCGGTCGCAACCCGAACAAGCCGGAAACAGATGTAGTGATTCCTACCCGGGCGGTTGTGAAGTTCAAAGCGGGCAAAGAGCTGAAAGCTCACTTGAAGGATCTGGAACTGGATTCTCTAAAATCTTAACCGCGTCGGTCGTCTCCGTCTGACCGGCCACTCCTGATGTTTAAGAGTCTTCCAGGATTCCGGGATTTTTATCCGGAGGATTGTGCCCTGCGTAATCACCTCTTTCGTATCTGCCGGAAGACAGCCCAGTCCTTCAACTTTAAAGAGTACGATGGCCCTATTCTCGAATCGCTGGATCTCTTTAAGGAAAAATCGGGTGAGGAGATTGTAAGTCAGCTTTTTGCCTTTGAGGACCAAGGCGGAAGGAAAGTTGCCTTGCGTCCAGAGATGACTCCCAGTCTTGCGCGGATGATTGGCGCCCGCGCGAATGCGCTTAAACGACCGATCAAGTGGTTCTGCATTGAAGAAAACTTTCGCTACGAGCGGATGCAAAAGGGCCGTACCCGTTCTTTTTATCAGTTCAATGCCGATATCTTCGGTGAACCAGGACCAGGAGCGGATGCGGAGATCATCGGTGTGCTCATCCATAGTTTGACGGTTATGGGACTCGGTCCTGAGGATTTTGTGATCCGGATCAGCGACCGCCACCTTTGGGTATTGTACTTGAAAAGCGTGGGATTGGCTGAGGAATCGATTTTTTCCGTTCTCGGGCTCATCGATAAACTGGAGCGCATGCCTCGCGAAGATTTGGAGAAAAAGCTTCAATCGTTCTTCAATGATGCAACCGAGGACTTTTTGGCAAAGGTGGATACTCTAACCAAGATTCGGGAGTTGGCCGACTTAAAGCGATTTTTTGAAGCCCATGTGTCTGGACCGGACTTGGTAACCGAGCTGGATGAGCGGTTGAGTGCTTGGGAGTCTCTGATGTTGCGACTCAATGGTATGGGATTCGGCTCCATGGTGCGTATCGACCTAGGTATTGTCCGTGGGTTGGCATACTACACCGGTTTTGTATTTGAGGCGTTCGATATTCAGGGGGACCACCGCGCGATTGCTGGAGGTGGACGCTACGACCATTTAGTTAAGAAATTGGGAGGTCCGGAACTCCCAGCGGTCGGGTTTGCCATGGGAGACGTGGTGATTAAAGACTTTCTGGAGGAAAAGGGGTTATTGCCCAATTACATTCAAGTGCCGGATGTTTATGCGGTGATCGGGAGCGACGAAACATTACCCACCGCGCTACAGCAGATACAGATTTTCCGACAGGCCGGATACACGGTAGATTATCCGATTCGCAAGATCGCCTTTGGAAAACAGTTTAAGGCTGCCAATGAAAGTGGGGCGCGTTGGGCGGTTATTTTTGGAGATGAGGAAGTGGCTCGGAATTCGGCTAAATTGAAAAACCTCGGATCAGGTGATGAAACGGAAATTCCCCTCGATCGTTTAGTCGAAAGTATTCGCGAGCTGGATCAGGGCTAAGCTGACATTCTTATCTTGATCCAAATTGAGAAAGGTAGAGCTTGTCTTGTCGGCTTTGTCGGGTGATGTGCCTCCTTAACGGGATCGAAGCTCTTTGTAGGAGCGCAGCTTGCTCGCGATCGGATGCGGAGTAAGGGTATGAGTGGTAGGGCAATTGCGTCTTCGCAATGCCGTCGTAGTGGCTCGAATGAGGCATTGCGAGGACGCAATTGCCCTACCATGAAAAGAGTTAGAGTAAGTGGAGAAGAGTAAGAGAAAGAGTCAAAAATACGAAAATCAGAAAAGTAGGAGTAGGAGGATTAGGAGGAGCGAGAATCCCTCAGAAAATTGGGTTACCTGATTTCGTCGTTGCAATTCGAAAATCCGGTTTTTGTATTCATCGGTTTTTCCGACCTACACCAGATGAAGATAATCGTCGCAGACAAGATTGCCGCTAGCGGAGTCGAATATTTAAAAAATCGACCCGGCATTGAGGTGGTAGAAGCCTATGGTTCCTCACCGGAAACCATCTTGGAGCTCGTCAAAGATGCCACCGGAATCGTGGTGCGTAGCGAAACCAAAATAACCAGGGAAGTTTTCGAGGCGGCCTCGCAATTGAAAGTGGTAGGTCGTGCTGGTGTCGGTGTGGACAACATCGATATAGAGGCGGCGACTCAACATGGAGTAGTGGTAATGAATACTCCCGGTGGAAACACGATCGCCACGGTAGAACTCACGTTTACCCACATTTTGTGCGGAGCGCGTCAGGTTGTTCAGGCGAATGCATCCATGACGGCCGGAAAATGGGATCGCAATATTTATGGAGGAATCGAGGTTTTGCGTAAAACACTTGGCATACTGGGGCTTGGCCGGATTGGCAGCGAAATTTCCTCGCGCGCACAGGCCTTTGGAATGCGCGTGGTAGCTTATGATCCTTTTCTGGTTTCCAGCCGTGCTAAGCAGATGGGTGTGGAAGCGATGGAGTTGAATGATGTTCTCAAAGTGGCGGATTTCATAACCGTTCACATGCCATTGACCGACAGCACAAAGAACATGATCGACAAGACCGCCTTCACCATGATGAAGGATGGGGTGCGGCTATTTAATTGTGCCCGTGGCGGTATTATTAATGAGGGTGATCTGGTCGAAGCCTTGGAGTCAGGCAAAGTCGCTTTCGCCGGATTGGACGTTTATGCAAATGAACCATTGGCGGAAGATAGTCCACTCAGAGGTGTCCGAAACCTGGTCTTAACTCCGCATCTTGGGGCATCCACAATAGAAGCTCAGGAAAGTGTTGGACTGGAAATTGCCGAAGCTGTGGCTCAGGCCGCAGAAGGTGGCGTTATTCAGAATGCTATCAATATGCCTTCGGTTGATAGCAAAACGCTTGAGGCACTGTCGCCTTATTTACATCTGGGCGAAAACCTCGGAAATTTTCTGCAGCAAATTTCACCAGATCGGGTGGATAAATTGAAGATCACGTATTTCGGCAATATTATTGATTTCGACGCGAATCCGCTGACACGCAGAATATTGCAGGGTTATTTAACTAACATAAGTGGAGAGAATGTAAATTCGGTCAACGCACCCACATTACTAGAGAAGTTGGGTATTGAATGTGAGGTCACCAAGTCCAACGGAGAAAGCGACTACAACGAGCTGATTGTTTTGGAAGCTACGGGATCTGATGGAGGAACGTATTCGGTAGAAGGTACTTTAATTGGCAAATCCGGAATGCCGCGAATCGTCCACATCAATGGACGTGAAGTTGAAGCAGCACCTGAGGGGATTATGCTGGTAATAGAAAATCAGGATGTGCCTGGACTGGTGGGGACATTGGGAACCATCTTAGGCCAGAACAATGTGAATATTGCTTCGATGTCTTTGAGCCGGAATCATGTTGGAGGCCTTGCTTTGAATGTGATAAACCTGGATACTGCTCCGAGTGAAAAAGCCTACCAAGAAATTGTCTCTAATGAATTCATTAAATCCGTGCAGGTAGTATCGCTTTAAATACTAACCGGCTAATCCTCCATTGATGCACCTATCCCTGCAGATTGTTTTAGCGTGTACCGCAGGTTACCTGCTGGGGTCGGTGTCGTTTGCGACCTTGATCGC
>JAPUIL010000290.1 GCA_027297085.1 Verrucomicrobiota bacterium
TGCGATGCGATGAACTGTCCCAGGGCCGGGTTGCCAATCATCAGCAGTTTATCCCAGATACCTTGTTCCACCTTATCTATGGCTGTGCCTTCCTGTGCCTCTTGATGAATATAGTCAGCCAATTGCTCTAGCGGCTCGAACAGTATTTTTTTATTGCGATGTTCATTCAAGTCGTTTATCGTTTTCATTGAAAGGCTCCTCAGTAAGGCTGGTTTTGCAATCAGATATTTTACCTTATCTGATGGGGCCTTTTTATCAATTTATTGTTGTCCTTTTCTTTTATTTCAATAGCTTATTGGCGCGCTCTATCGGTCACGCCCATCTCCTGCACAGGTTCAAAACCTCAGGTAGAGCACAAGTTCTTCACACACCCTGATACTTTGTTAGCTAAACAGTGTATCGAGAAAGATACAAGGTAGTGAATGTCGGGAACACATTCTCAAGCGGAGACCGAGTGAAAGTCTGGAACATTTTCTCGAACTCATTCTTGAGTCTATTTTTCAGGGGGAAGTATCGCCTGAAGAATTAGGCTGTTAGAAGCAAATAGACTTGTCCCATTAACGCTTTTCATCTATATTGCTAATGGACTTTGGTAAGCAGCGTGAACAGGAGAATTGTTCTGGATTTAGCTTATATAAATCCATCAAAAATTAGTAAGGATAGACAAGCTGTTTTTTGCGCATAACAGGCGGACGATTCACGCGCGAACACTAATCGTCGCTGGAGCAAATCCCAATCAATTGATGATTCGAAGTTGGATATGGGTATCTGACAAACTCTGACGCCAACGGAAAGACGGAGGATCCATGAATCGTGACGTATCCCACAGCATGCCTCTTTCGAGGTCTGATTTGAAGCGGTACCAAGCGACGGGCGTGCTGTTTCCAATAGCGGTGCTCTGTCTTGAGGAGCAGCGGCGTTTTCGTAGCGCGATTGACGAATTCGTGGCGCTGTCGGACGCGAGCGCGAAACCTGCGAATGTGGGTCAATGCCATCTCAATTTCAAATTTGCCTTCGATCTGAGCACGCATGAACAGATCCTGGACACCGTGGAACAAGTCATCGGACCTAATATCCTGGTCCACTCGTCGACGATATTTTCAAAGCGCCCTGGGCGGAGCTTTGTTTCGTGGCACCAGGACAGCTTGTATTGGCACCTGTCGGCACCGCGGCTGGTCTCGGCATGGATAGCACTCAGTGACAGCACTGTCGAAAATGGCTGCATGCGTGTCCAGCCGGGCAGCCATCTGCGCCAGCGGGAACACACTGAAATTCACCACGAGGACAATATGCTCGTAACCGGAACTACGATAATGGATGGGCCTGACGAGGCGAGCACCGTCAACGTCGTCCTACGCGCCGGCGAGATGTCGCTTCATCATGCGAACTTGCTTCATGGATCGGATCCTAATCGCTCGAACCATAATCGGATCGGGTTTGCCGTTCGTTATCTCGCCCCCGACGTGCAGCAGGGCAGAGAACACCACGAAGTCATCCTCGCCCGTGGGCATGATCGCTACCAACACTTTCAACAGCTGAAGGATCCTCCGGTGTATTCGGTACGGGATGGTATGCCGTTACATGTCGCGTTTTCCGCATGGCTCAACAAACGCGATTTGGACCGGGGGGGACCGAGAGTGACATCCAATGAGATTCCACTTTACACAGAGCGAACATGAAGACCAGCGATGGGGATCGGACGGTTGTGATTGGGCCATCCAAATTCGAGATCAGATCCTCCGAACGAGAGACTGTTCATAGAAAATCACCGACAGTCCGAAAGAAGCGGACATCTAAAAAAAATAATTATCTCACGTGAAACCATCCATCCTGCATTTCGATGATACGAGTAATTTCTGGCATCGCATGGACCGGAACTATCGCCACAAATACGAACGGATCGTGGCGCAGTTGAATGTTGCGGCCTATGATCTGAAACATCCTCGGGAGGAGGTCTTATCCCCGGCATACGATCTATTGCTGGTCGGGAGCTTTGGCCATTCCGGGTACAAGTTCATTCCGGACAATGCCATCAAACCGGAACATCTGGATCACATCCCGTGCAGGTGCGTGATCCTGGAGGATATGCATAAGCACACGTTTAAGGGAGGAGTAGAGTTGTTTTGCGAACACCTGGATAAGCATTATAATTACGTCCTCGTCACATACGACTGCGAAGAACTCGATTTTATCCAATCCCGTTGTCCCAACATTCGTCGGTTTTTCGTGTTACCCCATTTCGTGGATACGATGACTTTTTGTGATTACGGCCTGGACAAGGTTTGGGATATCTTGCTCTACGGCAATGTGCGGGTCGAGCGTTACCCTTTCCGGTCGCGCCTGCAAAAGCTGTTGCGTGAGTCCGATTTGTCTTTGAAGATTGTCGAGCATCCCGGCTATGAAAATTACGATACCGAGGTTTGTGGTAAAGGGTTGGCCCGTATGATTAACCAGGCGCATATAACGATCGCCACGCCCGCGTATAGCGATTACCTCGTCGCAAAATATTATGAAATCAGCGGGGCCAAAAGTATGATTGCAGGTAAAATGGCCACTCAAGGAGAAGCCATATGGCAGGATCATTATATCCGGTTGGGCGAGGACATGTCCGATACAGAAATCCTCGATAGATTGAAAGAGACGCTGGCGGATAAGGATCACCTGGAAGCGTCGACAAATCACATGTACGAAATCGTCCGGACCCAGCATAGTATGGATAAATTTCAGGAAGCGTTGGAGACCATCGTATTAGAAATGATGGCAGATTTTTCTTCCTTTGCACTGAATTGAGTCCAGAAAATATACTAGCGGAAAATGATGAACCGAGGACGTTGAAGAAGATCAATACGTTTTTCCCGTATCAGCGCTGCATCAACCTGGATCGACGAACCGATCGTTGGATGCGGTTTGAGACCCGGATGAATGAGAGTGGGCTCGACCGGATCATTCGTTTTTCCGCTGTCAATGGCACCGAGCAGGTGCTGCCCGATGATTGGCGCTATTCCAGCGGCGCGTACGGCTGTCTTCAGAGTCATTTCGAAATGGTTCGCGAAGCCCGGGCAAAAAACTGGCCTCACGTCCTGGTAATGGAAGATGACGTGATACTGCACCCGGAGTTTAATCGGCTTTTCAACGTGTATCTGGAGGAGCTTCCGGACGATTGGGATCTGCTTTATTTTGGTGGCATTCACGATCAGGAACCAAACCCCGTAACCGAACATGTAGTTCGCTTAACCCGTACCTATTGCACTTTTGCTTATGCCCTGCATCATCGTGTATACGACGCGTTTATCAAGCTCAACACCGAGGCGTCTTCGCCGGTTGATGTGAATAATTTTCAGCTTCAAGCCTCACAAAATTGTTACGGCTTCCATCCGCCTCTGGCCTGGGTTGAAGAAGACTTTTCCGACATCGCGGAAATAGCCACGAATCCATGGTGGATGCGCTACGGTTTCGCTATGAGAGGGTCTGGCATCGAACATCTGCTCAACGAAACCCTGCTGATTTTCCCCTGCGAACAGCCGAATGAGCGAACCCGGTATCTCATCCGTCTTTATGAGCAAATGCTCCCTGGAATTAAGACTGTGATCGTTGATCGCAGTGAAAGCATCGACAGCGCGGTGTCACGCTTTGGACAGAATCGAAGTAGGTTCTGTTGGATGGACCCTCATATCGGGATCCGGAATTGGGAGTTCCGCGCCTGTCTGTTTTTAAGTCGGGAATATGACTTCATTGTTCCCTACGAAGCCGTAGTTGATTTAAATCCTTCGGATATCGAAAACCTCATGGCGAACAATACCTATCCCGATATAAGCCCATATCAACCTCGTACCAGCGAATTTCCCTATGAAGGTTGTTTGTTTGTTACGCGAAGCGGATTGAATGAATGGCTGCGTGACGAAGGAAAAGTTGATTTAACAAAGTGGACCGGGCTCCACAAAAAATATAAGGTCTTTAATGCGCCGGGAACGGTCATTTCCCTAGGAGGCTGTCCGAGACAGGTTTTGCAGGAGTAAAAAAACCTGTCTCGGACAGCCTCCTAGATTAATCAGAGAAAAAAAGTTATGGAGATCATTTTACATTCGATTATGGAGTCGGGATCAACGCCGAGATGGACCCGATTCATGAATATCCTCAAGCGCTGTATTGTTGAGATGGATCACAGTTTTCGAGTGGTAAAATGTTTTGATTTATATCCCGACGATCCGTATCCCGATCAGTTGAGCATTTTTCCACATTGCCGCATTCAGGAAACGCCCACTGGCCGTTTGTTCTATAAGGAAATGTACCTAAAGGGATTGTTTACCCTTGATCGACTCGGGTGGGGGCCCGATCATTCAGGCATTCAGACCGTCCCGGACTTGAGTGGAATTGGGGAGGCAGAGGCGTTGGAACTGGTTCAGCGTCTCCGCCATCGGTATTTCCGGAATGGTGATTCGAAAGTGCGGCAACCGGCGGGGGCAATGATCCCTGAATCGATCAAACCCTATTGGCTGGTTCCGCTTCAGCAGGAAAAAGATCAGGTGATCAAATTTCATTCGCCTTCCACCGTGGTGGCTTTTATCCATGTGATCTCAGATTGGGCAGAAAAAAAGCAGCGCAATATTGTGTTCAAAGTGCATCCGGCTGATCCCACCATGGAAGTCGCGGAGGCGGTTGACACCCGGATCGCGGGAAGCCCTTTTCTGCACCTAAAAGCCGGGAATATTCACACCCTGATTAAAAAGTCCCTAGGCGTCGCCGTGATCAATTCCGGCACGGGTTTTGAGAGTCTGATCCACGGAAAACCGGTTGCCGTGTTCGGGGATTGCGATTACAAATGGGCCTCTTTTCCAATGACCAGCGATAATCTGGATGATGCAGACGATTATTTCTCAAGCTTCAGCCGGGAACAGGAGATGAGTACCTATTGTTTTCTTTACCACTATTTACAGCGATATGCTTTTGAGACGCGCGGAAAAGTGAGCAATCAACTCAAAGACCGGGTTAAAGTTATACTGCAACAGACGATTGACAGTTATCTAAGTGAGCGAGATAAACCGGATCCGATGAACCAAGGTACATCGCTAAATTTAACACGGCGAGAAACCAATCATCCAGCGAATAATCCGACACAAGTTCGCTGATTGCCCGGCGTTTTTGAAAGATCCTTTCCCGGTTTTCTTTCAGAGCGATCAGATGCTCGACCAAGCCGTCGATATCCTCCGCCGTACGTACAAATTCGGGTGCGCTTTTTTCAAAAATCGGGGCCCAGCCAACCGGCGTTGAAGCGACTGGTATCCCGGATGCAAGGGCTTCGAACAGGGTTAGCGGTCCCGCTTCGCTGTTGCTGGTGATCAGATGACAATCCATGGCCTGGTACAGTCCGGGGTAGGTGGTTATTGGATAAATCTTTCTTGGATACTGCGTGCAGGATATCCCTGATCCAGTAATCGCCGTTGCATACAATTCAAGCCCTTTTCCCACCAGGTGCCAATGGCAGGGAACCTCGGCCTCTTGCAGCTTTTGGGCAATGAGCGGAACCCATTTGAATCGTTTAAGGGCGCTGTCCCGGCCGACCACACCGATGGTGAAATCCTTCGGCATTGAATTCCGGCAAGTGAAGCTCGAGAGAACACCCAGGGGACGATCCAGGATGATCGGGCGTTCGAGGTCGATGCCGTAAGACAAAAGGATGTCCCGCTCTTGCGGATGGCTCAAAACAATGGCACCGGCATCTTCCACCGCGCGTCGCTCCCCACCGGGTTGATAAACGTCTCCGGGATGGCAGACATCGTGAATAATGGCGACAGTACGCTCCAATTTGGGCGATAAGCGGACCTCGCTGGACCGAATTGCTACCCATGCGTCACATGGAAAAAGGGGGGTTTCGGAAGTGATAATCTCCGCTCGGGGTATATAAACCTGTGCAAATCTTTTTTTCAGGTCGTCGAATAGCCAGCCGTTGCTTTTGGCATAAACGTTTATTCTAATCTTTTGGGACAACCCGATGCGCTCTTTAATTTGAAGAGGAAAGATAAAAGAGCATTTTGGGGGAAATAGCAATAGAAACTTTCCGGTGTCGCTTCTGGATAGTTCATTCGAGAGTCGAGTCTGGAACAGAGACCGAGTGAATGTCTGAAACACATTCTCGAACCTATTTCCCAACGGAAGTTTCTCTTGAAGATTCAGGCTGAAGATTCAGGCTTGTCCCATTAATGCCTTTCGCCTATATTCGCCTGTATTGCCTAAAGGGCAAGGATTGTTCCTATAATCCTTTTTTCATTTCCTCCATCCATGGAGGTCAGATTTAGGTAAGGGGCGTGAGCATGGAGCGGAAGCTTAGCCGGTAGACCTAAGAGACTGTCCGAGAATAGAGAACCTACTGCGGAAATTCAATTGTAGCCCGTTTTTTTCGCTTATTTTCGTTGAATAATCACCGCTATTCGCATCAAATGATCGATAAAACGGACTCAAAATGGCTTCCCCTCGCGATGGTTTCTATTCTCGGACAGCCTCCTAGGCTTGTCATTATCTATATTGAAAGAAAACAGCAATTAGTTAACCGCCTGCTGTTGACACTTAACAGTCATTCTTATTAATTAATCATGGGTGGAAATAGATAGGGCGTATCTCGGTCCCCCCTGTGTCAGGATAGTTGTCGCCTTTATTGTTTTTTATAACAAAATAGAAGGAGATAGAAAATGGTAACAAAGTTTAGTCAATCATTTAAGAATAATGTCGTAGAGAAGGTGTTAAATAGGGCATCAGAAGTAACCCTGGAAGATCTGGCCA
>JAPUIL010000291.1 GCA_027297085.1 Verrucomicrobiota bacterium
TTTACAACTGCCTTTAATTGGGAGAAGTCAGCCTTACCTACAGTGAAGTTCCTTAATTCCTTATTTACTTTGAGGGAGAGTGATTAATCCAAGGATGGAATTTCTCCTGCCATAGCTGCGGGAACATCGGCTTCTGAGATATAGTCGGCAAGTTTGTCATTCACGGGATCTTCCAATAGTTGAAAATATTGAAAGGTTGCCTCCATTTTTTCTGTCACCTTAGCAAACCCTGGTGGAGTAGGTACAATTAATGTCTTCCCGTTGATAACGAAATTGTCCGCCATCAGGAGATGAGGCAAAGAGCAAACTAGGGCGATTATGATCGGAGTGGGGATAGGGGATCTCATGACTTTTCAATATGTCGGTTCGTTGGAGTTGTTCAATTCGATTTATTTGCTTTGCTGAGCTGTCTTTAAAATTGAATTGGCATGAGGTTGCTGTAACACGAATTGAATGGATAACGATAAAGCCGAAGTGCTCGACGGACTAAGATCCCCAATGGAAGTAACCGTCTACGGGAACCTAGCTGCCTACCTGCGGATGCTGGCCATGGAGGAAGACGAGATCAGAGGGGTCAACAAGATCGCTCTGGACGGCATCGTCGATTCGATTGTCGATCGAGTGAAGGCTGAACGTGGATACGCGAGTAAAGAGGAGGCTGAAGCGTGGCCGTTCGACGGCTGCTGCGATACGGGGATGAACACGTGGTTTCCGGATGATAAGTGAACGGATTGTTTTAGGGGATCTGACGCCTAAAATCACAATTATGGTAAGAATTTAGGTAAGATTAAAAAATCCATTTTTTTCCTCAAACAAGTAGTAGATTTATAAACTCAATAAATTATTGAATATTAACAAGTTAAACTAAGGGCGGGGATGCCCAGTCCCACGAACAGTGGTCCTCCTCACGGGCACCCCCTTAGTAACAGCTCAGCTTAGATAACTTCTAAGAAAGCTACTGTGAGTAAGAGGTGATTCTTAGTAGCTTATTTCTTGATGAGCTTGAAATATTGACTGGACATCCCTTCTCTTCCTGGCAGCACGTCTCCCGACGCTACAAACTTATGGTTGATTCCTTTAAACTGCTGATAGAACCCAAGCGCATTTTTGGATTTATCATGACCCTTGGTTTGGCCAGTTTGTTCTTCTACTTGCTTCCCCAAAGACCCTTTGAAGGACAGGATCTGAACGGCCAATGGTACAGCGTTCTTCCGCCGATTATGGCGGTTACCTGCGCATTGTTCTTTCGGAATCTGGTGGTGGCGCTCCTCTCGGCTTTTCTGACCGGAACGGTTCTTACTTACGGATTTAATCCCTTTACCGCCCTTCCTCAGGCGATCGATACATTCCTGCTCGAGAATCTGAGAAACTCATTTAATATTTTCATCTTCGTATTTTTATTCGCCCTGGTAGGGATGATCCATGTGACCTATCGGAGCGGGGGTATTCATGGATTGGCTGAAAAGCTGATTGTTGTGGCCCGGGGTCGCCGAAGCACCAAGCTGGCGACCTTTTTTGCGGGTTTGATTATCTTTTTCGACGATTACTCCAATACGGTTGTGGTGGGTTCGACCATGCGGAACCTAACCGACCGGTGGAGGATTTCCCGGGAAAAGCTGGCCTATATCGTTGACTCGACCACCGCGCCCGTTGCGGGGCTGGCCATGCTGTCCACCTGGATCGCCTTCGAAGTTTATCTGTTTTCACAGATGTCCCAGGCGGTGGGCCTGCAGGAAGGCGGATACGCGATTTTTATCAAGAGTGTTCCGTTCAGATTTTACTGCTGGGGAACCTTGATGTTTTTGATTATAAATTCTCTCAGTGGCCGGGATTACGGACCGATGTACCACGCTGAGAAACGGGCGTTCGATACCGGTCAGGTGCTTCGTGAAGGAGCAGTCCTGATTGCTTCAGAAAAAAATGAAATCCTGGAGCCGGAAAAAGGGCAACGACGATTGGCCAGAAATGCAGCCCTGCCGATCATTTGGGTCATCGGATCCATTTTTACGGGAATTCTGCTGGTTGGACGTTATCGCATGCTCAACGAAGCTGTGCCGTTTTCGTTTGGATCTCTGACCCATTGGCGCGAAGCCTTCGGCTATGCCACCAATCCCCTGTATGGCGAATCCGGTTCCATGCTGATTCTCGCGATTGCTGCGCTTACGGGTGGATTATTGGCGATCCTGGTGGCGTCATCCAGTCGTGTTTTAACCCCGAAAAAGGCCCTCAAAGCCTATTGGCAGGCGTTTCCTACGTTATGGATGGCGGCCTTTATTCTGATCATGGCTTGGGGTATGAAGGAAATTTGCACCACTGGGCTGCATACTGATAAATATCTGTTTTCTCTGTTAGGCGATCGATTGCCGGTGTGGACCTTGCCGCTTTTGACCTTCTGTATTGCGTCGGGAATGGCATTTGCTACCGGGACCAGCTTTGGCACCATGGGAATTCTCATTCCTGTCCTTCTCCCTCTTGCTTACAGTCTAGGCGCCTATGACGGAGAAACTAATCTGTATTTTTGGCTGACTTCGGCTGCGATCCTGGATGGCGCGATATTCGGAGACCACTGCAGCCCCATTAGTGATACGACTGTCTTGTCTTCCATTGCTTCCGGCTGTGATCACATAGACCATGTAAGTACCCAAATCGTCTACGCGCTGTCTGTGATGGTCATGACCGCAATCACAGGTTATCTTTCGATTGGCATGGGGTTTCCATTATGGACTTTTTTCCTTCTTTTCCCTCTGCTGACTATCGCTGTCCTGCTAATATTTGGCAAAAAAGTAGCCAATTAATCGACGAAAATTGAATTAATCCCTCCTGGAAGCTTCCTATAAAAGACATGCTCAATAAGTGGACGAGAATCGCTTTAATCCCAAGCCTGGTTGTTGCTGGTTTTGTTTTGTGGCTGCACCTAGCGGATGTACCCGAAACGCAAATAGCAAACCAAACGAGTGTAGAATCAAACTCGCGTGATTCTGGTCTGGCAGCTGAAAGCTTAAATCGAAGTAGTGGTGGATTGTTCTCAGCCCAGCAAGAGCTGGTGGATCGAATGTTCGGTGAATTGGAACTTCTCAAACTAGTGCATGGCGAAGCAGAAGGGCAGGAAGCAATTCAAAGTATGTTCACGTGGCTTGCACAAGCTCCCCGGTCAGATGCTTCAGCAGCGGTAACCAAGGTACTCGCAAGCGGGGAAGATGCGTTTGCATTCGGACGCTTTGCCCCGGGAGCCGATGGATTCTTAAAAGCCTACCCAACCTTTCGAACCGCATTGCTCGATGTTTTGGAAATGCTCGATCCGGCTCAAGCGGTTGAGGTCAGTAAAGCTATTCTGAATACATCAGAAAATCCGGATGAATGGGCCTTGTCCCTGAGAATCATGTCCAAGCATTCTGAATCAGCTCAAGACGAGGTGTTTTTGCAAGCGAAGGTGCAAGCGTTGTTGAACAAAGATGAGTGGCTGAATGAACCTTCTTTTGCCTACTTGCATGCGTTTGATGCCGCGGTACAGGACGGCCAGTTTATTACGATCCAACGTTTGGGTGAATTGGTGAGCGACTCTCCAAATCGGGCGGTTGGCCATGCGGCTACGCTGTCGGTGGATCGGTTTTTTCAGATACATTCTGATGTGGGCGTTTCCTGTGTTATAAATCAACCTGGCTTCCTGGAAGATGCCGCCGGATTCCGGGCCACCCTCATGGCCAGAGTCAACCCGGCAAGCCCCCGTGAAATGAACGCCGTCCAGAATTACCTGCAGGGCAACCAGTTTTCAGATCAGGAAAAACGAACTTTCCTTGAGACGTTTCCCAACTTCAACTCCACCTATTCATACAACTTGATTACAGGTTCGCTTCTTCTTTCACGTGGTGAAATGCGGGAGCGCAGTATTGCCGCCTTGAGTCAATTGAAAGGTTGGTTGAATGAGAACCGGTATCCGGAATTTGAGGACGAGATTAACAACACAGCCTCCCGGCTGATCAAAACCTGGAAGCTGGAGCTGTAATGCGATTTTTTAACACCCTGATACTTTCGGTAATTACACCATGTCTTGGAGTTGTTTTGTACGGTGATTCGGAACCACTGACAACTGAACAGGCTATGGCGGCTCCGTATATTTATTCTGGCCGTCTGTTTGCCGCCAGTTCTGAAAATGGCTCCCAGGCTTCCGGAAGCGGCGCTGCGGTTGGGCCTGGAATTGTATTAACGGCTACGCATGTCTATTGGACCGAGGCTTGGGGTGCCGATGATGAAGAACTGCCTGTGGGTGCATCCCCTTGGAAGGCGTATCGGAAATGGGTTCCCGCGGCGTCATCTCCGCTTAGCGATTCTTTTGACAACGTAGCAGCGGTTGTGAGTCTGGCCGGTTACGACGATGCTTTGCATGAGTATGATGATAACCGCCGGGACTCTACATCGCCCTTCGAAGCATTTAACCGGGATTCTCTGTTGCTCATTTTCAGCGATGACGAAGCAACGCCAAATGGTTACATGCGAGCGCATCCTCGCGCTGTTAAATCGGGATTTTTGGGTAGTAAAAATTTTTATGAGGTAGTTGGGTACCCGTCTGCCAAATACAGTGGTTCTGATTCTCGTAAATGGCTCATGCACACCACGACTGAACGAAGTTCTCTTGTGGTGAGCAAATTGCCGGCCGTTGTTTACGATGCAGGATATTCCTATGAGAACCGTCTGTATGTTGGAGGGGATGAACTAGACAGTTTCGCCGGAAACAGTGGCGGACCCGTTATTGGTCGATCCCTGGATACTGAACCTTGGCTGATTGCGGGTGTTTATGTGGGTTCCAGTGCTTTATTCCGCGCCATGGATGAAGAGTTGTCGGACATGATCAATACCGCGGTTGCCGGACAGATTGATGTGGCGGAATCCCGGTTTCGTTTTGTTGAAACTGACATTGTCGTATCTGAAGGAGGCGGTCCGGTTACCATAGGTGTAGAACGATTGGGTAGTTTGACGGAGAGTGCTGCCGCTAGTGTTCAGCTCATCGATATAACTGCGTGGGAAAGAATTGATTACGAACATAGCTCAGACCTTACCTGGGACGCTGGAGAATCTGGAGTAAGGGAAATTACGTTTACGGTGTTAGAAGATGAACTGCGGGAAGGAACAGAAACTATGGTTCTCGCCTTGGAAATGGACGTGAATGGAGTTTTGGATGTTCCCAATAGCGTAGTCGTCACCATTGAAGACAACGATCTGAATGGCCCGCTTGATCAGTGGACTATAGTGGATGAAGTTGGGGCGGTTGATTATAGTGAAGTTGTATTTGCTAAAGGAAAATTTGTAAGCGTAGGCGCCACTAATGCCATCCGGTTTTCACCTGATTATCAGGATGTGAGTGTGACCGACTTCCCTGGGCTCAATCGCTTGTTCCAAATCACTTATGCTCACGGTCTATTTATAGGGTGCGGGGACGGGCCGCAAATCATCGTTTCCGAAGATGCGGAAACATGGGATATCGTGGAATTGCCTACCTCTGTAAGTTTATTTTCGATTCAGTATGGTCATGGCTGGTTTGTTGCCGTGGGAGGGATTGATGCTGGGCCTTCCAGCCAAGGTGAGATCTGGGTCTCCCGAGATGCCAGGACCTGGAGCAAAACCTATGACGAGCCACATGATAGATTTGACGATGTGGAATTTGGGAACGGTCTGTTTCTTGGGCGAGCAGGTACGGACTTCTTTGTTTCCACTGATGCATTGAATTGGGAGCAGGTTGAAACGGAAGGATTATCAGGTATTCCCAGTGATATAGAATTTGGAGAAGGTGTATTCGTAAATGCCGGGCGTTTGGGCGGCATTTACACATCTGAAGATGGAGTTAACTGGGCTCTTGCCAGGCAGGAAGATGAGGAGGCCTGGTACGGAGTCGGCTACAGGAATGGTTACTTTGTTGCTACCGGGATCTCCGGGAAGTTAGCGACCTCTTCTGATGGGGGCATTACTTGGATAGATCGGATCCCGGATACGCAAGAATCTCTCTGGCACGGAGTTACGGCCGCAGGGAAAATGGTGGTGATTGGGGATAATGGATTACTGATGACTTCCGACTTGCCTGAGTTTTTCGACTTCATATTTCAACCAGCAGATCAATCGGTTGTAGCAGGAGACGACGCCAGTTTTACCGCTGAGTTCATCAGTTCCATGAATATCTCATACACCAAGCAGTGGCAAAAGGATGGAATACCAATACCGGGAGAAACCGGATTATCCCTGGTCCTCAGTGGCGCTACTTTAGAAGATGTAGGATCTTATCAATTAGTGGTGTCCGGCGGTGGAGTTGATCAGTTCAGTAAGATTGCTGAATTGGAAGTTATATCGTCGGTTTTGACTCCTGTGATTTCATCAGCCTCAACTGCAACCAGTCACGGAATTACTCTTGAATGGGATGATGTTTCTTTGGGTGAAAACAGTTACCGGATTGAACGTCGTGCGGTGGGTACTGGCACCTGGATACAGGTGGCTGATCTTGCTGCAAATTCAACTTCCTTTGTAGATCGTTTTTTGATACCTGATACACAATATGAGTACCGGATTTCAGCTGTCTCCGACGATGAGGTGGCTTCCCAGATTTCTAGTGTGGTGGAAACGAAACCTGCAACTAATCTAATTAACTTGTCAACCAGGGGCCTTGTCGGCGCAAACGATGATGTAATGATCGGAGGGTTTATTATTCCGGAAGGGCCGGATATGACTCTATACATTCGTGGTTTGGGTCCGAGTCTTCAAAGTAGTGAAATCCCCAATACAATCAGTGATCCGCATTTGAGATTGATTCAGATGGGCGTGCAAAACCCTTTAGAACTGAGTAATATGGATTGGGGTGACTCGTTGGATCTTCAACAGATTCTGGATACTCAATTGCCACCCACTGTTGAACGTGAGAGTGCGTTGATAGTTACTTTGCCTTCAGGCTCATATACCACAGTTTTAAGTAATGAGATTGATGAACCTATGGCAGTTGGTATGATTGAGATCTATGACCTCACAGTGGATTGCGATTCCTGCCGGCTTATCAATCTATCAACACGTGGACCTGTAGCTAAAGGGAGTGAATTGATGATCGGTGGGCTGATTATAAGGGGAGTTGCAGAAAAACAAGTTCTTGTGCGTGTCTTGGGGCCTAGTCTTCAAGAGGTGGTTTCTGCGCTTGAAGATCCTTTCCTAAGAACAGTGTACGGAAAGAATGAAGCGTTGCTGATTGATAGTTGGGAGGAATCGCAAAATCCTGATATTTTTGCAGAATTGGGTCTTCCGATGGAAGATCCAAGAGAGCCCGCCGAAGTGTATCAAATGGTTGCTGGATCCTATACTTTTCTGATAACGGGAGTCGACGGCGCTTCCGGAATTGCTCTGCTTGAGATATACGAACTCGAGTAAATGAAACTCCCCGACGCGAGCATCGGCGAATAACAAGTTAAACCTGAATGGCACTCACTTAAGCGGTTTTTTGTCAAATATCGAAGCAAGACCGGCTTCGGGGTCATTCCTTGCAATCGTGCATGCCAATGCGGGATTTAAGGT
>JAPUIL010000292.1 GCA_027297085.1 Verrucomicrobiota bacterium
AACGGACTGGCAGCTGATCCTCCATGCACAAAGATCAAGGTACGGTCCATGCTTGGTAGCCAACGGGCCAGGTCTTTGGCGGAAAGATCAGGACCTGTCAGGTTCAGGTAAGCGTCGCGGCGGTTGTAAGTTCCGTGACCAATATAAACAATCCATGCCGGGGCGAGAGTTTCTGTATCCAGTTTTTGGATCCATGCGTGGATTCTTTCCCGGTCGGTCGAAGCCGTGTCTTCTTCCCGGCCAATAAATGTTATAGATGCGTTGGCAGCCTTAGAGGCTTCTCCCCACGCCTGGGCGGCTTCTTCAAATCCCTCTGCATAGCTGTCTTCTCCTGCTGCACCTACAATCACCAATAGCTCATGGTCAGGTGTTGATTGTTTAGCGGTTAGCCCGATCAAGCACATGAAAATAATCAGGAAACCATGTATCCGGATTCTCATGGCAGTCCTCTCAATCGTCTTATGGCCCACTCAAAAAGAAAGCAGGTCAGGATGGCGAGAAACCACCAACTCTTGTGCCAGAGAGGTGATGAGAAGATCTCGGTGACCGGCGCCGGATTTCTGGAAAGCAATTCTGTGAGCTGACCTAGTTGTGAATATCCCAATACCTGGCCGCCCGTTTTAATGGCTAGATTTTCCAACAAAACGCGATTGGGTTCAAGGGATCGAAATTCTTCCGCCGCCGAGTCGAGAACCCAGCCCGCTTCGGCTGTCCCCAAGACCGCGCCTTCGGTGTCGGTGACTTCAACGCTCGCCAGGTACGCCCCGGCATCTCTTGACATGAATTCAATGGCAAAGTGTCCTGGCATATCGGATACGGGCTCCGCATATACGGTGACTTCTTCAAAGCCCGATTCATCCTCGGTTTCGGAATACAGTTTGGCCACTCGCCGGATGGTTACCCGCGCTTGAGCCAGGTCGACAGGTTGATAGCTTTTGTCCCGGGCAAGTACCTTCAGCTGCATAGTCTCCCCACTCCTGGTTGTCTGTAGCTCAACCTGCTGCAGATTGTCTGTCACCAGCCAGCGGGCAAGTTGACGCCAAAACCGTGCCAAGTCCACTTGCTCCTCCGGACCTTTGAGTCCCCAGCGCCACAGGTCACCCACTGCCAGGCAAGCGACCCGGCCCGATCCGAACGGCTGCGCGACGAGTCCGGGATAACTGTTGCCCGAACGATCCACCACTTCGGCCAGGACTTGTGCGCCTGGTTTGATACTTGTCAGTGGATTCAATACTTTGAAGGGAGGCATGGCGTTCAATCGCTGCTTTTCCTCTGATTCCAGCGGGCGTACGCGCACCCAGGGTTCCACCCAACCCTCACGGGTCAATTGCCACTGCAAATCCGTCCCAGGTGGTGTTGCCGGTTTGCGGTTCAAATAGACAGGTAACGCGCTGGCCAATGGCGTTTCCGCATAGTCCCCATTTTCGAGGGAATCAGCGCCACCCAGCATCAGGAGTCCCCCCCCGCGTTCGCTGGCAAACCGTCGAAGCAGGGTGAGTTGGTTGAAGGTAAAAAACTCAGCCTCCACATCATCCAGGATCACCGCATCGTATTCAAAGAGCACCTCGGCCGTGGTAGGAAATCCGGCGATCAGTTCGTCCTGGTCGCGGGTATTGATACGTACCAACACCGGTTGGTCGTAGTGTTCCGTTTCATCCTCACGGCCAAAGCCGCGGTAGAGCGGATTGCTCGATTCACCGGAGCGTCCCTTGAACTCGAATTTGGGTTCGCGCCGTGCCACGCGAATAAGACCGACAAGGCTGAGTTGGTGATCTTCGGCCAGGGCGCGGTTCAGAAATTTAAATTCCCAATTGGGGCGACCACTTACGTAAAGTACCCGATATTCCTCCTGTCCTTGATCAATCATGAACAGCCGCTTGTTGTTCAGGTCAGTTGCCTCATCGGGTGATGTAAGAACTTCAGTGAAATTGGTCTCTTCTACCAGTTCCGCTACTACTTCATAAAACTGAATTCCAGTTTGCAGGGGCCGCCATCGAAAGTTGATGCTTTGAGGTTTTCCCGATGTTCGCGGTGATACACGAACGGGTTCAGGCAGGTGTCTGGTATCTTCGGATTGCTCCAACAACGACTCTGTATTCAAAGACCGGACACGCACTTCCACCGGCCTCCTGAATCCACCGCGGCTGACCACGTCGGCCGTGAGCGTGACCGGTGCGTCGTCGAAAGCGGTTTGGTGCAGTTCTATACGGTCGATACTGACATCGGGCATTTGTCCCGGATTTCCCACTACAACCGGGTAAACGGGAGGTAGGTCCGGGAGCTCGGCTAAATCTTCCTCCAGGTCGGTGGCATTGCCGTCGGTGAGCACCACAATTCCTGCCAGGGGAAGTCCCTGGAATCGATCAATTAAATTTGCCAGGGATAAACCTAGGTTGCTGCGGTCTCCCTGGAAATTGAGGTGGGTAAAGTCCGGAATCCGCCGCAGGTCGCGGTCGAATTGATACGGACGAATTTGAAAGGTGTCGCTGAGTTCTGCGAGCCAACCGCTATCAATCCCTGTCAAGTGTTCCGCCAATTCCTCGCCCCGTGTTTTCTCCGAGCCGATTTCTCTGAGTTGGAGGCCCTGGCTGTTATCGGCTATGATCGCTACAATATTTGCGCCTTTGGCCGCTCGTTCGGATGTCCAATGTGGTTCCAGCAGGAAAAGAAGGATAAACAAAATACCCAGGACACGAAAACATAACGGCAGCCATGATTGTGAACTCATGGGGCCTAACGGTTTCCAGGCGACCCAAGCCAGCGGAGCAAGTATGAGCGCTACGAGCAGAATGAACCACCACCAGCCAAGGTTCAAGAATGTCAGCGATGCCAAACTCATGAATCTCCTCCCAATGCTTCGTAATACTTCTTTACCGAGTTGGCATACTTGGGCGGGACCGGATCGCGATCGATAGGTTGCAACGTATCCGGCTGTTCCCTGCGAAGCAGCTCTTGTTTTACCCATGACTCTACCTCCCGAATGGGTTGCATTACCGAAGTATCGATATCCTCCCATCGGGGCGGAGTTCCGTGGCGCTTAAACTCTGCCCGCATGCGTTCAGCCTGCTCGCGCGCGTCTTGCATGCGTTGGCGTGCTTCCGGCAATTCCATCAGTTCTTCGATGGTGCGCAAGCGTTCGTTCCAGTCTAAAAATTCACCTCCGGTTATCGGGCCGCCTGGTCCTCGGTAGTCAGAAAAAGAACGAATTATGTCTTCCAGGTCTCTGAGATCATTGCCTCCGAACCCTCCGCCACCGCCGGTTTGCCGTCCTCTTTGGGTTGGTTGACCGCTGGTATTGGATGGTTGTCCGTCTTGACTGTCGTTTTGCGCTAGTGAGCCACCTTGTTGCCCAACTGGTTGTTGGCCTTGGGATGGTGATTGTTGGTCGCTCGGCTCCTTGCTCTGGCCTTGACCGGGTTGCTGGCCTTCTTGCCCCTGTTGGCCCTGTTGGCCTTGCTGTCCGGGTTGGGAACCACTGTTGTTTGCCAGTTCACCTTCGGGTCGTTCTTGCTCCAGTTGGTCCATCAAGTCGTCCAGCTCTTCCTGGGCGAAACGGAGAGTCGTAGTTTGGTCGCCCATTACTGAGTCGGCAGCTTCAGAAATCGCTCTTTCAAGTTCATTAAATTCTTCCTGAAGCCCCGGTTGCATTTGCTGAGCCTGATCCAGGAATCCACGGCGTACCAGCTCTTCCGCCACTTCGAGTGTTTCGCTGGCTTCGCTTTGGTTTTGGCGACGCAGAATATCGTAAAGCTTTCGGTTCAGGGTCGGTTCACCCGTCTCGGAGTCTTCGGTGATTTGACGAAGATCGTCCATCAGGTTTTTCAGGCCTTCCCGTTGTTCACGGTAGCGTTCGGATACGCCTTCGCGTTCGCCAGAGCCATCGAGGCGCGGTGCCTGATCGTTTTCCAATGCCTCCAATTGTTCGGAAATTTTGCGTTGGTTTTCAGCCAACTCGCGGGCCGCATCTCTGGCCTGTTCCATGGCTTCGGAAAACTGACTTGCAGTCTTTTCCCGGAATTCTTCTTTAAGCGCTTCCAGGTTCTGTTGGGCGCGGCTACCCGCGGCCAGGGCTTTGGAAACTTCTCCTTCTTGCAGATTCTCACCAATCCGGCGCATGTCTTCCCGGGTTTCTGCAAGTTGTTCGCGGGTCTCTCGGGATTCCTGATTCTGAGGCATGTTATCCATACGCTGCTGCACTTCATCCATCTGGGTAAGCATACGGCGCTGTTCTTCTTCCAATCGCTTAAGTTCCCGTTCGATTTTGTCCCGCTCCTCCTTGTCTTCGGCCGCTGCCAAGGCGGTTTGTAACTCCCTTAGCCGTTCGTTGACTTGTTGTTGGCGGCGGGCCAGTTCGCTTAATTTGCTGAGGATCTCTAATTGTTCACGCTCTTCAGGAGTAGTCATTGCCTGGGCCTGACTCTCCGTTTCGTAACGGTTTTCCTCATCTTTGAATTCCAGCTGATTAAGTTGGCGCTGGTTGCGGTTGTTTCCACCGCCCTCCCCTCCGCCTCGACGGCTTTGGCTGACCTGCATTTCCCGTGGGCGCATACTCAGCAGGGCCTGGTAAGCGCCTTGCGTAGCGAGCCAGGCAGCTTCCAATGGATCGGCGGAGTTTTCATCATTTGCTTTGGCCAGTTCAACAATAGCCTTGTCCATGAACTCTCCCGCTAGATTGGCTGCATTGATCAACTTCTCTTCTTCCAGTTCCATTTTAACCTGTTCCAGCAGCAGGCGAATTTGCTGTTGAGATTCATGAATGACTGCGGAGTCTTCGAGGAAACTGGAATCGCCAGTTCCGCGTTGTTTTAATTTGAACGTAGCAATGGCAATTTGGCGTTGCTGGTCCAGCAATTCACCTTCGGGGCCACCTTGTTGTCCCTGGCCCTGGCCACCACCACCGCCTTCGCCTTCGCGGTAAATCTCTTCAAGCGACCGAACTTCCGCAAAATACAGGTCGCTCAGGGTCCTTCGGATCTTGCCGTCCGCGCTAAAATCATCAGCCCAGGCGAACCAGGTAACCAACTGGTCTACTTCCACCGCTTCTTCTTCCAGGGCATAGAGCTTGTCAAATTCTGCTTCGAGTTGGTCAGGGTCCGTGGTTTGTAAGGAAACGTATTCCGGACTTTCGGCACCCAGGGCTACGGCAAGGCCATAATCAATTAAACCAAAGTCGTCATTCGCTTTCGCCTCCAGGGTGAGTTCTTCGATGGGTGATACCGCTTGATCACCTTTCGGGAAATTGAGTCGTAATTCCGGTCGCTTGTTATTTCGGACCGCAATGCGCACATCGGGAGGGAAGGCGTTTTTCCGGCCTTGTTCGTCTGTGAGATGCAAGTGGTAGCGCAAGGGTTCTGTTAAAGTAATCTCCGTGCCAAATTTGGATTTCTCCGGATTGGTAGGGGACAGTTGGATACGGTTACCTTCCTTGTCGATCAATTCAGCAGTAGCAAGTGGCTTGTTGACCAGAAACTGATAATCAAGGCGGGTGCCTTCGACCGCACTGATTCGTCGTGTGTCTTTAATGAGTCGATCGCGGATTCCCGTGTAATCCGGGTAGTCCAGAAAAGCATCGGCCTGCACCAAAGCCGGCAAGTCATAGACATCAAGCCGATAAGATTTGGTTTCCTTGCCTGGATACTGAATGAAGTAGAGCGCGGACTCTTCGACCGAAGCCAAAGTGTAAGCGTACACCGGATCGGATAGACTGCGGGCCATGGCATGGCGTAGCGTTGTACCATCGTCCTGTTGCAGGACCAGGGTTGCGGAGCGAGCGAGGTCGCCATTAAAGCGGGCGGCTATTACTACGGCTGATCCTCGTTCGACCTCTGTGTCACCCGGGGTTACCTCGACCGACGAAATTAATATCGGCAAACTAGGAGCAGTAATGGAGATTTCCCGGTCTTTGGCATAATAAGTAGCTGCCGCCACACCTAGGAGTAGAGCAATTGACGCCAGGTAAGTGACCCTGGCAGGCAAACGAGCCTCCTTACCAGCGTCCTCCCAGTATTGAAACATAGAAAAGTGCAGGGTTGATTTTATGAGTTTTTCCTGCAGAAAATTGTATCCAGCAGCATCCCGTTTTTGTTCCATTGCGGTTGACAACAAGCCTTCAACTTCGGGGAATTTCTTTTCAACCTCGCGGGAGGCTTCGAGGTAGTCGAGGGGTGTTCTGAGATTGCCGAGGTAGTTTAAGAACAGTGTCAAGACCGCCAGCGCGCAAATGGCTGGAAACGCCAGGCCACTGAATTCGCCGAACACTATTCGCAAGCCAAGGATTACCAGAGCCAGACCCGAAGCGATCAGCCAACGACGTGCACCTGCGCGATTTACTTTGTTGTCCTTTAACTGTCGTGCGGCGAAAATCAGTTCTTTGCGAATCCGTGGATCAATACTTCTGGGATCTATGTCCTTTTTGGCGCTCATGCTTCAGCTGGGACCGCTCCTCTTCGGCTAATGGTGATGGATAACAGGCTTTCCATCGCAAGGATCAGTGCGGTGGCAATGAGTAGCCATCGCCAGAGTTTCTGTTCGCCCTCGAGTTCGATGGCATTTTTGGCGGCGGCCTGTTTTTCAGAAAGTTCTTCAGGGACGATCAGCTTACCGGCCTCTATGGGCACTCCCAGTTTTTCCCAGGTATCCCAGGGTAGGGGATCGATTCGACTCTCATCGTGGGGTGCGTTCAAGGCCACCCAGTGAGAATTGTTGTCCTGAGCAAGCTGATACAATCCGGGAGAAGTCGGAGATTCTTCGGAGGAAACCATTGACCCAAGCGGTGTCCATTTAGCTTCTGCCGTACTGGTCAAGCGGTCTGGATCAGTGACGAAGGTCATGGTTGGTTGAGCCGGCCCTCCTAGAGATAATTCGATTAATTGTTGAAACCAGGGGACAAACTTGGAGGAGAGCACCCATTGGCTGGCTTGAGGTGTCCAGTCCCCACCCCAGACGATCAAAGAGCCTGAATCCACTTTGAGTTCCACAATGGCTGCCGGACCTTCATCAAACTGTGCCAGGATACGCGACTCCGAGTCTGCCGGGGGTTGCAAAGCTTGTGGCTGCCAGAAGCGCACGTTGGTGAAGTTATTATACCGCGGATCTGCAAATATTTTAAAAACCGGGTGTTGGAAGTCGATGGTGCCGAAGAGACCATAGCTGCGATTCAATTTGGGAGTCTGCCATCCTGATTCACCCGTGAGGGCCTCGATGAACTTGAGTTGGGCGGGTTCTGTAAAAAGCAGTAGAGCGGTGCCTCCATTGGACAGAAATGCCTTAATCTTTCCCGCGGCTACCTGGTTTGGAGTTTCATGAATGAGGAGCAGGGTATCAGTATTATCTTCCCAGGATCCTTCGGCGGTGGTTACAGAAATTTTGATGTCTTCCCAACCGGTAACAGCACGTTCGATATAGAAGCGCGCTGATTTGGGATCGTCGACTGCCTGGGATCCGAGGTAGGGTAAGCTGGCTTCACGAATGTTTTCCGGCGCGACGTAGAGTGTGTTGTCAAATGACTCAAAGTCGCCTTCCACCTGGATGGTAAACGGGTTGGTATTACTATCTGGAATATCAAAGAGGAATAAACGCTTGTCACCAACTTGTGAATACATGGTCTGAGGCTCGCCAATGTTTTGTCCAGTAATAGAATCAACCGCTTTGATGGTGACCGTTTGGTTTTCTCCGGAAGTGATCAAACTGAGTCGTGCCTTTTTGGGGCCGTCACCAACCTTGGACCAGCCAAGCCATTGCAGTCCGACATTTCGGGTTTCGCCTCCTTGAGTGGGCTCAAACTCAACCACACAATCGTTAGGCCAATCGCGCCCGGCTATACCCGTTAGCCGAGTGCCGCTGGTGAAGTCGGAAAAGATGCGTATGGTCTTGATCGCACTCTGGCCGGTAGTTTCTGCCAATTGCTCCAGCTCGTCGAGGGCGGCATTGAGTCCCTGGTCCATATAAGTGGCGCCCCAGCCGGGTTCGCGGTCTTCAAGTAAACTTCGTAAGAGCGGCTGGCGTTCGAACGGGGGTGTTTTTTCCCAGAGCTCGTTCGAGACGATACGGGTTACGGTGTCTGACACACCCAATATGCTCAAGTGATGATCGATCCCAGTTTCTTCGACCCAATTTAATAGCTGGATTTTGGCGGCATCCCATTGACCGGATCTGCGCATGCTAGCGCTTTCATCAAGCAAGATCACGGTATGCTGCAGTTTTGAATTTGCCGGAAGTATAGGTATATCTTTTATAAAGAAGGGCCGTGAAAAACCAAAGGCAAGCAGAGCGATGATGAGACAACGTAAAAGGAGAAGCCAGGGGTGTTGCAGGGTGCTGCGTTTTTGCAAGCGCGGCGGAGACGCGCTCAAAAATTGGGTGGCGCTAAACTGCACCTTGTTCCTGGTAGCACGGCGGATCAGGTGAAAGATTATGGGACCAGCTATGGCCGCCGCACCTAACAAAAACAATGGAGACAGGAAACTCACCGGGACCTCCTTAGATTGGTGCGTACCATATTACGTGCTATGCCGCTTTGTTGAACCATATCGAGTAATACAAAATCGAGTGGTGTGTCCGTCGATGCGGTTAGAAGGTAAACGCCCCGTTCATCGAGGCTCTTTTTTACCTGCGCCTGATGGGTGGAAAATTTCTCCAGGTATTCTTTCCGGGCGACTTGCGGGTCTATATAGAGTTTGTTACCTGTTTCCATATCCTCCCATTGGGCGGCGGTACCAAACTCGAGCGATAGTTCGGCAGGGTCAAGGATCTGTACGGCACGGACATCATGGCGCATGGCAACGAGGTGACCGAGTTGGACTTCCCAGTCTGCCGGTGGTGAGAGGAAATCGGATATTAGGAGAATAAGACTTCGCTTGGTGTTGAGCAGGGCGACTTCCTCCAAGGCCTTGCCGACGTTGGTGGCCCGGCCTTCAGGTTCTCGCTCAAGTTTGGACAAAAGTAGTCGCAGGTGCCCCGGCCTCCAGCGGGGTGGAAGGTAGTCACGGATTTCGCTGTCGAAGAGCGAGAGACCTACCATATCGCGCTGGTGCAGAAGAAAATAGGCGAGGGTGGCTGCCAGGGTGCGGGCATAGTCGGCCTTGGTGTACTCCAGCGAACCGAAGAGCATGGATCGGCTCGTATCCAGTATTATGTGACAGCTGAGGTTAGTTTCATCCTCGAATTTCTTGATATACACACGGTCGGTGCGTGCCAGGACACGCCAGTCCAGGTAACGGAGGTCGTCGCCCGGACTGTATTGCCGGTATTCGGTAAACTCCACGGAGAAACCTTGCAGCGGGCTGCGGTGCAACCCGGACCAGAGACCCTCAACAACTACGCGGGCACGCATCTCCAAGTCGCGAATAGCGAGGAGCGCTTGCGGGTCGATTCCGGCCTGGGATGGTGCGAACGGCATGTGTTACAAGGTAGAAGGCAGAAGGATGAAGGATGAAGGTTGATTAAGGAGAACGGGGTTAGTCGCTGCTATTCTGGGCTTCATAGGCTATTGGATATGGCTATCGGGATTTTGGCTGAGGATCGCGGGTTCCATCCTACGCCTTTGGCTTCGGAGGACTAATAAAAGCTGCTCCTGCATTTTGTTTAGTTTTGAGTGGTTTCGGGGACGGTTTCTACGAGTTTTTCAATAATTTGTTCGACCGTAGCACCTTCAGCTTCGGCACGGTAGTTCAGTAAAATTCGGTGACGTAGCACGGGAGCGGCCAACTTTCGAATGTCATCAGGTGTGACATAGGCACGACCCTGCCAGAGGGCGAGTGCCTTGCCTCCCAGTACCAGGGCTTGGGCTGCACGGGTGCCAGCACCCCAGTTGATCCAGCCCTGTACGAATTCGGGCGCGTTGGGATCTCCTGGCCGGGAAGCTGCGGTAAGACGAACTGCGTAACGGACTACTTCCTCCGCAACTGGAACCTGGCTGACCAGTTGTTGAAAAGCCATGGCATCCTCGTTGGTGAAAATGGGTTCAATAGGTTTGGCTAATCGCGCGGTAGTCTGTTGAACTACGGTGACCTCATCATCTTCAGGCAGGTAGTCGATGAAAACGTTGAACAGAAAACGGTCAAGTTGTGCTTCGGGCAGGGGATAGGTGCCTTCCATTTCCACCGGGTTTTGCGTGGCGAGGACAAAGAAGGGTTCACTCAACACGTGCCGTTCTCCGGCGGCGGTTACCTGGTGCTCCTCCATGGCTTCCAGCAGGGCTGCTTGTGTCTTGGGTGGAGTCCGGTTAATTTCGTCGGCCAGTATTATATTTGCGAATACAGGACCTTTTACGAATGTCAGTTTCCGGCCTTCCGGTGAATCAGTCAGGATCTCAGTGCCTGTGATATCAGCTGGCATGAGATCGGGTGTGAACTGAATGCGGTTAAACTTGAGTTGAAAAATCTGGGCAACTGATTTGACGAGGAGGGTTTTAGCCAACCCAGGAGCACCTGTAAGCAGGCAGTGGCCTCCACAGATGAGAGCAAGGAGTATCTGATCGATAACTTCTTTTTGACCAATGATGACCTTGCCTAGTTCTGCATTGACTTGCTCGCGTCCCTTTTGGAGACGCTCAAATGCGGCTTCGTCTTTTTCATGTTGGGATGGTTCTATTTCCGTTGTTTCGGTATCGCTCATATAAAGGCCTTGGCTGTGTACAGGTTAGTGAGTCATTACGTAAAAAATGATATTGATGCCCATGGGATAGGCTTTCTTTTCGGCAAACTCGTGGAAATACCATTCGGACTCGCCTTCGCGCTCCCAGCCGTCGCCGAGGTCCGTGTTTTGACAAACCAGAACCATGAGGCGGCCATCGTCGTCGAAGATTCCGCGATAGTGAACGACTTTGGCATCTTCACGTTCCCAGGTTCTGCCGGTACCGCGGTAGGAGATGGCGTGGTGAATACTGGGGATTTGCGGTTTTTCCTTGAGATCAAAAACAATGTGGAAAATGGGATGTTCAATAGGCAGGTCGATGGGCTCGCGGTCGGGAAAGACGCGCTTCATTTCATAGTACACATTGTCCCACTCATCGTATCCCCAAAAGTCGTCGAACATGAGAAAACCTCCGTTTAGCAGGTAGTCCCTGAGGTTGGTGACTTCGGTTTCGCCAAAGCTCATGTTGCCCGGTTCTACTATATATAGAAAGGGATAATCGCGCAGATTCTCCTGGTCGAGTGTCACCACGACTGGTTCGGGGCTGACCTTCAAACTGGTCATTTGCTGGAGCCGGAAGGCGAGGTTTAGCTCAGCGTCGGGATAGTCGGTAGCCCAATTCCCACCCCAGCGTCCTCGCCCACGGCGTCCGTAACCACCACGGCCACCGTAGGATGAGTACCGAACACGCGCGAATATGAAAACATCGTGCTTGAAAGCCGGATCCACTTCCCATTCGGCAATGCCTACCAGAGACGACCGGTATTGGGCGCGCAAAATAGGCAGACAAGCAATGGCCAATGCCAAACAAATACTTCCTATTAGCACCTTAGGGAACCATCGTCTTTTATGTGTATTGAAAAACTGGTTACTCATGGACGGGCGGCACTTTAAACCCAAAGAGGAATGGGTCCTCTTGAGGGGGTTGTTTGATGCGGTATAATAATTTATAAGCGTCGCGATAGCGGGGGGCTTCTTCCAGAGCCATGAGCACATGTCGATGAGCACCCGGTTTGTTCGTGCGTACCATTTGCTCGGCTACGCGGTAATGGACGGCAGCAATGTCGGGCGGATCTAACTGAATGAGCACCTCACCGGCAGCGATGGCATCTTTGCTGTTGTTCATTTCTTCTTCGGCTTTAAGTAATCCGCGCCAGGGTGTTTCGGCCAGCGGATTAATGGCGAGCCAGGCATCGCTCCATCGTTTGAGTTCTGGCCAATCTTCCGATTCGTAGGCTATGGTCAAAAGTCGAATAACCGCATCGAGGTTGTGGGCGTCTTGTTCAGTGATGGTAGCCCAGGTCAAACGTTCCTTTTCGGTTTCTTCCAGTTGTTGGTAGGTATATGCGAGAAGGCCGTGAGCGTTTTCTTTACCCGGAATGTAGCCAGCTCCCTCGATGAGCAACTCCAGTTGGTCGCGAGCTGCTTCCCAATCCTCTTTCTCCACCAATTCCAGGGCTGTTTCCAGGGCTTCCTGGTAGGTGGCGGTG
>JAPUIL010000293.1 GCA_027297085.1 Verrucomicrobiota bacterium
TTCCGTTCGGTACCTCGTAACAAATTCTGCCTTTAGCCTTCATTCTTCTGCCTTTCTATATACCTCATGCGCTTTTTAGTTCTAAAAAGTTTCACCATGAAAATATTTTCCGATGCAGCCAAGAGAGGGAATAGGCCAACCTGCGTTTGGCGGTAGAAAGAGAGAGGTCCATAGTGGGGGCAGTTGCTTCAAAAGAGAGTCGGAGAGATTGACGCAGCTTGACCAGGTTGGCCTTTTGTGGATCGATGCCCTCCTGCTTTTCATGTGCTTAATTCATCTTACGATGTTCTTCGTCCACGTCAAACTTCTGCCGCAAATTATTCACATCTTCTTCCGCTCCTAACCTCAGGGAAGCTACCTTGACAACGGCCGTACTTTACAAATTCGAAAACGGACTCTCCGTCGATATCCTGGAATGCCTTCAAGCTTCGCTTTTTTAATTTGCAGGAAATGGACGCGTATCATTTTACTATGAGCCAGCTCTCTGATGTGTGGTTTTGGATATACAAATAAACGTATTGATCATTTCGATTCTGTAGTTGAATTTATACGACGGCGCGGACCCGATAAAACCACCCGCCTGGAAACACACGGCTTTTCATTTTTTCACCATCTGCTGAGCATAACTGGAGACTTTTCGGAACAACCTTTTGTCAATGATTCCGGGGACATTTATTGCCTATTCAATGGTCAGATTTACAATCACGGGGAGTTCGGAACTTTCCAAACAGATGGGCAATGCCTGATCCCGGCATACCAGGAATTCGGTAATGAATTTTGCAGAAGGCTCGATGGAGAGTTCGCCCTGGTGTTAGCCGACTTCGGGAATAATCGGTTACTATTAAGTACCGATACGTTTTCCACAAAACCCATTTGGATGGCCTTTGAAGATGGGGAGATTGGAGTAGCCAGCTATCAAAGTGTGCTGGAGCGATTGGGATTTAAGAATCCAAAACAAATTCCGGCGAATACCACCCTGGTCTATGATTTACAGGAACTGCGTCCGTTGAAGACTACTAGCGTAACCGACTTCGATCTCAACCAGTTTAAGGATAGCTACGATGATTGGATCGGTGCATTCGAAAATTCGATACACAAAAGATCCAGAGATCTGCGAGAAAAAATTTTCATGGGATTGAGCAGTGGCTATGACTCAGGTGCCATAGCATGCGCACTCGCCCGCCAAGAAGTACCCTTTAAGGCCTATTCAATTGAGTCCGGTGAAAACCAGAGGGTCTTACAGAAGAGGTATGAAAAGCTTGGCCAGGGTGAATATATAAAATTGACTCGCGCTCAATACAGGTTGGCCAGAACGCACATGAGGGTAAAGGCGGAAAATTTTGTAATGGGAGACTATACGGTTAACCAGGATCCTGGCGCCATCGGTTTAAGTCATATCTGCCAACTGGCGCGCAACGAAGGCTATAAAATATATATGTCAGGTCAGGGAGCTGACGAAGTGATTTGTGATTACGGTTTCGCAGGGCGGAAAATTTTTCATTACAGTGGCTTTGGGGGCCTTTTCCCGGAAGATCTCAATACTATTTTTCCATACGCCAATTTTTTCGAAGGCACTCAAACCATGTGGGTTTACAAAGAGGAAAGTGTCTCAGGATCACATGGTATCGAAACCCGCTATCCATTCTTGGATAAAACCTGCGTTCAGGAATTTCTCTGGCTTAAAACGAAGTTAAAGAACCAACGATACAAAGCGCCCATCGGTGAATACTTGGGACGTTGCGACTACCCTTATGACGAAGGAGTAAAACTGGGTTTTTCTGCCAACAGATACTTGGTCCTAAGTCCCTTTAATTTAAAAGATCTACCAAGAGTCATCTTCCGCTTACTGAAAGCCCTAAAAAATAAGCTTCTGCTCTTTGTTCGGGAGTAAGGGAAAATAAAAAAAACCAATTATTCTCTCACGGATGCACAGAGAGCACGGGGTGGCTATTTCAGCCAATGCTTTTCTGATTTTTTCTCTGCGGCTCTGCGCGATAAAAAATTCTTTTCTCCAACTACTCGCTACTCAATCCTCTCTGACCTGCAGGAGGTTCCACGGATTTGAGATCTTGGGCTTTACGACCGAGAGGCGAAGGCGCGCACTTCGGTGCGTAACCGAATCAAGAAGATGGAACACTCGGCATGTCGGTCCGCCGTGTCGCGCCGTAGCCTGCGGCGAAGGCTGAAGGATGGGTTTAAACCGGCTACCCATTGATATGATTTTCGTTAGGAGCTCCAACTCAAACCTGGCCTTTAATTATCCTGTTTAGACCCATCCGGTGAGAAGTGCAGATCTAGTAAACAACTTGTTGGACGATCTCCAGAGTCAGCCGTACACTCCGGTGGATATTTTCGACAGAGATGCGTTCGTTGTTTCCGTGCACCCCACTCCGGTCCTCAGCTGGAATCAGAGTCGGGCTAAATCCATAGCAGGCTATGCCCAAGTCGCGGAAGAAATGACTGTCCGTAAATCCCCGGCCAACATTTGGAACGATAGGTGCTTCCGGAAAATGTTTACCGATCACCTTATCGATAGCCCGGTAGAGAGGAGTATCAGGGGAAGACACAGCCGGGGTAAAGACCATGATAGTTTCCAGGGCAATGTTAGGATCATCGATGATGAAACGCAGCTGGTTCAAAAACTCCTCTGGATCCTGATCGGGCAATATGCGACAATCCAATTCGGCAAATGCGTCGGGAGGGACGACATTGATTTTGCTGCTGCCCTCCAGCATGGTTATGGAAATCGTGTTTCTTGTTAACGCATGGTAACCATTGTTCCACTCCTGAAGTTTATGAACAAAAGCAGGATCCTTTATCGCGGTAGCCATATCGCTGAAAGCCTCCTGCCATTCCTCTTCGACATGAGGAGCAAGGGCTTTAAAGTAGGTATCTACCGGTTCTGTAATGCGAGGCGTGAACGGATTGGAATAAATCCTATGCAGAGCTTCTACCAATCGCGTTACCGCTGACTCCGCATGCGGCACCGAACCATGACCCGATTTTCCTGTTGCTTTCAGGCGTATCCAGAAAGGTACTTTCTGAGTCATCTCAACGGCAAACACAGCCTCACCATCCTGATTAAGGCTGCCTCCTCCCCCTTCGTTGAGGAGCAAACCCACATCTTCAAAAAGCTCCGGCTTGTTTTCAACCAGCCAACCCGCTCCAAAAAAACCTCCGGCTTCTTCATCAGCAGTGCCCATCCAAATGACGTCCCGATTTAACGGTTTGCCTGATCGGTGAAGCGCTAAGAAGGCCTGCAGTTGAGCAATGCCGGTACCTTTCATATCAAGAGCACCGCGACCATAAATATAGCCATCCTTAATCTCTCCCGAAAGCGGATCGGACTCCCAAAATTCCTCATCCGCAGGAACGACATCGGTATGATTCAACAAGACCAACGTCGGCTCCGAGCCGCCTTTTAACCGCGCCCAGATGTTGCCGCGTCCGGGAGCAGACTCCGCCGATTCATAGGCAATACCTTCGGCCTCAAAGATCCTGGCGAAAATTCCACCGCCCGCGAT
>JAPUIL010000294.1 GCA_027297085.1 Verrucomicrobiota bacterium
GATGCGATTCTATTGTTGGATTCACCAATGTCCTTGGAAAGTTGATACAACTGGTTGCCGCCTTCGGACTCCGCCATTACGACCAGTTTATCTGAACCACGGCGGACAGCGCTGTGCTGTTTATCAAACATTTTCCAGAAGAGGATGTCGTGAGGAGACCCCTTTTTCTTACCGGTCAGGAAGGGCAGGATGTTTACGCCGTCGAGGGGGCGTTCGGGAGCGATTTTCACACCTGTCAAAGCAACCATGGTGCCCAGAATATCCATGGAGCTGACAGGTTGCTCATAATCCACACCAGCGGGGATTTTTCCCGGCCAGCGGAAAGCGAAGGGCACGTGCATTCCTCCTTCGTAGACAGTGCCTTTCGTCGCACGTAATGGCAAGTTGATGGATCCATTGTTGGTAGCTCCTCCATTATCGGAAAGAAAGAAGACCAGGGTGTTTTTTGAAAGATTGAGCTCGTCGAGTTTTTCCAGTACCCGCCCTACTCCATCGTCCACCGCGCTGACCATAGCAGCGTAAGTTCGGCGAAGGGGATCCTTGATATGTGTGAATCGGTCCAAATACTTTTGCGTTGCCTGCATGGGGGTGTGGGGGGCGTTGTAGGCCAAGTAGAGGAAAAATTGTTTTGTCTGGTTTCGGACCAGAAAATCCACCGCTTCATTCGAAAGTTCATCCGTCAGGTATTCATCCGTTTCGATGCGCGTTTCATTGCGTAGGAGTTTCGTATTGTACCAGCCACCTTTCCGGTCAACGGACTCAATATCAGGAATGGTCAGATCTTCCGGAAAATAACGGTGACCACCGGCTACGAATCCGTAAAATTCATGGAATCCGCGCTTGTTTGGCCGGAATTTCGTGTGAGTTCCCAAGTGCCACTTTCCAATGATTCCCGAGTGGTAACCTACCTTTTTGAGAATCTCCGCCATGTTCTCCTCTTCAAGTGGAAGCCCGGCCATCGGATCAAACGGATTTAGAGTCGGGTTGCGGCGATAACCGAAACGTGCCTGGTAACGTCCGGTCATTAGCCCGGCACGGCTGGGCGAACACACCGGATAACTCACATAGCCGTTAGTAAAACGTACACCTTCATGCGCAATCCGGTCAATGTTCGGAGTTGGAATATCCTCACACCCATTGAACCCCACATCGGAATACCCCTGGTCATCGGTAAGGATGATGATCAGGTTCGGGTTTTTGTTTTGTGCGTCCGCGGCTAGGACTGAGAGACAAAATACGATAACTGTCAGAAAAAGGGATAGAACTTTCATAGTAGGAATAGAACTAAATGGCTTACCGGACGTTTCAATCGATGTCGAAGGAATACCAGTCCCCAGAAGGGTAAACGACCCCAATAACGCGTAATTAATTATCGTTCCAATATACCTTATGCTGCGGTTACTAATTACTGGTATGGGGATGCCCATCCCTTGTATACAATCAAGTGATAGCTGGTCTTCGCTAATGAATCAATCCGAACAAAATCAGTCTTGAGATATGATAAGAACAAGTACAGGTTAAATTTGATAATTCGCCTTTTCTGCGAAATCGCACAAGTCCCAACATAACCACCTAAAAAAATGAGCTGCCCAAAATTCAATAGACGAAAATTTCTGGGATTGAGCGCCGGTGCAATGGCCGGAATGCCCTGTTTGATGAACCAGGCTTACGGGGAACTGACCCGTCCGTTGCAGAATATACTAACCGGACAATCATTCGCAGGTCACCTCAATAACGCAAATGTCGCCATTGTTCCTTGTCTGAATTACGGGGCTGAAGTACATCCAGCCATGAAGCGGATGTTCGACCTGCTGGGCGGCATCAAGCAGCTGGTGAACAACAAGACGGTCACGGTTAAAATCAACATGACCACGGCCGATTTTACTAACAGATTTGGAGGACGGCCAGCGGGAGAAACGTTTATGACTCACGCGGATACGGCCTTGTCACTGGTTCATTTGCTCACAGATGCAGGTGCCCGTCGTATCCGCTTCGTTGAGTCCTCCCCGCTCAGGGAGAATCTTTCATCAATATTGAACCGGGGCCAATGGGACATCCCGGCGTTCAAGGCCGCTGGCAAGAAAGTCGAATTTGAAAACACCCGGAACCTGGGCAACGGAAAACGCTACTCACACTTTAAAGTGCCAGGCAAAGGTTATATATTTAACTCCTTCGAACTAAACCACGCTTACGAAGAAACAGACGTCATGATTTCCCTGTGCAAGTTGAAGAATCACATCACCGCCGGGGTAACCCTCACGATGAAAAACATGTTTGGGATCACCCCGGTTTCACTCTATGGTGGCGAGGCAGGAACCGAGAGAGCAATCGCGCACCGCGGACCGCTGCATAACCTGACTGATTACGATCACTTGGAACTACCGGGTATAAAACCGGAACAAAGACAATACGGCGATTCGGGTTACAGTGTGCCCAATATCATTGCCGATATTAACGCGGCCCGTCCAATTCACTTGGGAATCATTGACGGAATAAGCGCTGTAAGTGGCGGCGAAATCCCAAACACGGAAAAGAATGGACGCCCCGTGGTGGAATTTACAGCACCGGGCGTAATGATTGCCGGGTTTAATCCTGTTTCTACCGACGCAGTAGGTATGGCTGTGATGGGCTACGACGACCCGCACGCCGAACGAGGATCCTGGCCATTTGAAAAATGTGACAACCACATTCTGCTCGCCGAAAAGGCGGGAGTCGGCATTGCTGATCTAGACCAGATCGACGTCCGGGGAATGACTATAGATGAGGCCTTCTATCCTTATTGATCAAAAAATTTCAGCCTGAAAGTAAGAGGCTTTACGCCGCGATTATGCAGCACTTGAATTTCGCGGCTAAGGCGAATAACACTCACTTAAACGATTTATCAACGAATTTCCGAAACAAGGACGACCTCAGGGTCATTCCTTGCAATCGTGCATGCTAATGCGGGATTGAAGGTTTGACCCTCTCGACCGTAGGCGAACCGCGGATTTGCCTGTACCGGCATTAAGTGAGCAGTGCCATTCGCGGCTGAAGCCGCTCCTACACAAACCTATCTGCCCTCGTTAAACAGAATGTAGGTACCCGATTTTCCAGCAACGGCAATATCTATATCACCGTCCATATCCAGATCGTGGGTACGGATTTGCAAGCCGATTCCAACCAGGCCGGAATCGTCGATAGTGTGGCGCTCGAAACTGTTACTCGCTTTGTCCCAATCGTAATAATAAATCACAGATGGATCCGTGCCCCCCGGGTCTTTTCCGTTGTGGGCGAAAAAACGTTTTCCGGTGATCAGCTCATCCTCGCCATCGCCGTCAATGTCTGCCCAATGCAGGGCATGCGGTTGCGAGAAAGAATCGTCGATCAGGTGTTCTTTCCATTGCGGTTCTCCCTTAGCGTCCACGCCTTCCCCTTCCCACCAATAGAGACCGAATGCGTGGCCCTTTCCCCAGATGACATCATTGATACCATCGCCATTCATGTCTCGCACCAGGCAGGGAACCGACGCATGCCAGTTTTCACCACCATGAGGATGCCAAATCCAAAGTTGTCCCA
>JAPUIL010000295.1 GCA_027297085.1 Verrucomicrobiota bacterium
GAGTGGGAGGCCGCTGGACTATGCCGCCGCACAAGCCTATTTCAAAAGGAATCCCGTTCAAAGCTGGGCCGCATATGTTGCCGGAGTTTTTTTGGTTTTGATGCGCGAGCTGCAAGTGGAGTTTGCCCAAGGCGCCAACATCCTGGTCAGCTCCGATGTTCCTGAAGGCAAGGGTGTCAGCTCTTCTGCGGCCATCGAAGTAGCCACGATGCAGGCCATATGCGCAGCATTTGATATTACCCTTAAACCCCGCGAAATGGCTCTATTGTGTCAGAAGGTGGAGAATCTCGTGGTTGGGGCGGCATGTGGCGTCATGGATCAAATGACAGCAGTCTGCGGAGACAGCGAGCACCTACTTGCTCTGCTTTGCCAACCTGCAGAGTTGCAGGAATCTGTTGCATTACCCGAGGATCTGTTGGTTTGGGGAATAGATTCCGGCGTGCGACATTCGGTTGCCGGGTCCGATTACCGCGCGGTGCGAGTTGGCGCATTTATGGGTTATCGCATGATTGCAGATTTGGCTGGCTTAGCTATCGAAACAAGCGCCCCGGAAGGCTTGACCCGTGTGATAGACCCAAAGTGGCACGGATATCTGGCGAACATATCAGTTTCTCAGTTTGAGCACAGTTACTCCGATTGCCTCCCGGATATGATTAACGGGGCTGACTTCATGGCTAAATATGGGGGCACTACCGACATCGTGACTCAGGTGGAGCCAGACCGAGCCTATGCGGTGCGGAAGCCGACGGCACATCCAATCTACGAACATGCACGCGTTCGAACCTTCGCCCAGCTGCTGAGTGTCAAATCGCAGCCTCGAAGAGCGGAAATGTTGGGAGAGTTGATGTACCAATCCCATGCCAGCTATTCGGCATGCGGTTTGGGCTCTACCGAAACAGATCGCCTTGTCAATCTGGTTCGCTCCTTCGGAACTGACGACGGCCTCTACGGTGCGAAGATTACAGGTGGCGGCAGTGGCGGAACCGTTGCCGTCCTGGGTCTTAGAGGTGCCGATGCTGCGATTGAGAAATTAGCTGAGCAATATCGGCAAAAGGTTGGCTATCGTCCTTATATTTTCGAAAACTCATCCCCAGGCGCAGCCACCTTTGGGCACTTGATTTTGACAAGTACTGCAACTCAATGATCAACTGAAATGCCAGATATTGACAATGCAATAATGCAAATTGTTACCACCTTAACGAGGCAAGAGGAATTGAAGCGTCTCAGCTATCTTTCTGAGCACCGGAGAATGCAGTCATGAAACTATCAGGTGTCCATGGTGCTGCTTTATCCTTCATCAAATGAAACGAATTTCTGAAGCCCTCCCAAGAAAATACTTGATTAGCCGAATCCGTATCGCTATTTTGCTTGTTAATTTAGAAAATAAGCTAAGCAATTAAAAAGGGATAAGGTTTGTGATGGAAATGATTGACCTGGAACAGCGGTGGCGTTTACTGGACCAGGAAATTCGCGATTGGTGGGAGGCCGATCTAAACAAGGCGCATGAGACAGAAATCCGGGATCCGGATCTGAACAAAATCTGGTACTCTGATGAAAAGCATCGGAAGCAGGAAAGTCAAGAGGCTGAAGAAAATGAATGGACGCTGCTCTATCTGCCGTTTCCATATACCACGGCGGGTGGCAGTGAGGGTACATTTCCAGAGATGTACTGTTGGGATGTCTATTTCACCAACCTTGGTTTGGCTGCGCATAACCGCTATGACATCATTCAGGATCACATTTTCAATCAGCTTTTTATGATTGAACGCTACGGGATGGTGCTGAATGGAAATCGCAGTTATTATCGCGGGCGCAGTCAGACACCGGTGCATCCACTCAGTGTCAAACTTTATTTCGACCACACGCAAGATCGCGATTTTCTGGCGAGGGCATATCCGGTATTGAAAAAGGAATATACGGGATATTGGATGGCGGATCACCATGTCACAGTCACGGGTTTGGCAACCAATCGAGATCTTACAGATCCTGAGGTTTTTAAAGGGGATTCAGCCGAGTTTGACTTGGGCAGCAACCGGTTGAGGCCAGAATTGGCCGCGGAGGCCGAGTCGCTTGATTTCACTGCTATTTATGGCGGTGACATCCGCAAATGCAATCCGCTAATGACAAATTGTGCGCTTGTCCGCTATGCCAAAACACTTTCATGGATAGCAGATGAAATCGGTTGGAAGGGGGAAGCAAAGAAATGGGAAAAGGAAGCAGAACAGCGTGCTGAGAAAATCCATGAATTCTGCTGGAACGAGGACAACGGCTTTTTCTTTGAATTTCAATTTGATAAAAAAGCGCAGTTGCCTTATTGGTCTCTGGCTGGCTATTGGGCGATGTGGGCCGGTGTTGCAACTAAAGAACAGGCCGAAAAAATGGTACAAAATCTGGAGCGTTTCGAAAAGCCCTATGGATTACCACAAACAGACCGCGTTTACCCAAGCCCACATCCGGAATTTGAAGCCTTGCAGTGGGACTATCCCAACGGTTGGCCGCCATCTCAGATTGTCGTCATAGATGCATTAGAAGCTTACGATTATAATGAAGAGGCAAACCGATTGGCAAGCAAGTACGTAGGTCTCCAGCTAGATGTTTACCGGGAAACCGGTAAACTCTGGGAAAAATATAACGTTGTTGAGGGAAGCGTTAATTTGCCACGTGAACGATATCCTGTTGTTCCGCTCCATGGATGGAGTTCCGCATCAGTGGTTTACCTTGGTCGCAAATTGTTTTGAATGAATACAATGGAATAATGTGGCAGGGATGAAAACTAAGAACGAGATAGACGAGGATGAATGAAAACCCTGAATCTGTAAGTTCCTGTGAAACAAAGCTGAACATTACCGGCAGATTTGGATTCGTTAAGGGATAGAGTTGTCCTGTCTGGTGTTTGTACTTTAATGTCAGCGTTTTTGCTCTTTTGTAATGCACCGACTTCTATGAACCTGCTTAATTCATAAATTGCAAAACCTAAAGCTCCAAAGTATATAAGGAATAAGGGAATATTGAAAACTTCATTTTATAACACAAAACCCTCTATTTCCCTATGTCCCTATTTCCTTAACTACCCATGACATAGAAGAGCTTATAGCCACAATTTGTGAATAATGCAGGATAATGGCCTGAATGACAAAAAAAGAAGACCAGTGCTGCCAAGAATAAACCCTTGTAATCTCATTATCTTTTAATATGTTGCTGACTAAGTATGGTACTAAGAAAAGATGACTTGTGAGGATGTTAAAAAACGAACGCGTTCTAAGACTATCCTTCTCACTTCACTAGGTCTTGTGGTCGATGGGCGAAACGTGATGTGGAGTGAGTATTTCTTCCTCGAAGCAGTCGCCAAAGTATTGAGAGAACTGCAATGAGGGGTCGGAATGTAGCGCTGGTTACCGGAGCAGGACGAGGAATCGGTAGGGGAGTCGCCTTGGCCCTTGCCAGGAATGAATGGGATGTAGTCATCAACTATCACAGCAACCAGAAAGCGGCTTCTCAAACGGCGAAGCTTGTGGAGGCAACCGGCGGAAAATGCATAGTAGTAAAAGCAGATGTCAGTAGCCTCCCCGAACATAGTAAATTGATAGAAGAAACGTTGAAGAACTTTGGCCGCCTGGATTTGTTGGTGAACAATGCCGGAATGGCTCCTCGACAACGCCTGGACCTCCTCGAAACCACCGAGGAAAGCTACGATGAAGTGATGGCTGTTAACCTTAAAGGCCCCTTTTTTCTTACTCAGCTTACGACTAAAAAAATGATCGATTTGGTCGAAGCCGGAACGATTAAGGCGTCAAAAATCATAAATATCAGCTCCATTAGTGCCTATGTTAGCAGCCCGAACCGGAGCGAATATTGTATTTCTAAAGCCGGAATGTCCATGATGACGATGTTATATGCTGACCGATTGGCCGAGCACGG
>JAPUIL010000296.1 GCA_027297085.1 Verrucomicrobiota bacterium
GGAAAGCCGCGAACCGGCCGATTGCTCCACCGCCTCTCGGAGGCTCTGGCACGCAGGCTCTTGCAGTTGGAAGTACCCCAGGAACCCAGTATGCTCAAGAAACAGTTCAACCCGGCACTCCTCTTAGTCAGATTGACAGTGCTTATGCGGCCCTATTTCCCCGTGTCGGATTCTGGTGGAGAACATTGGCCACTCTGATCGACTTCATATTGGTGGCGCTAGTCAGTTCTGTGTCAAATGCTCCTGGCCCGCTCATACCGTTATTTATTTATTTCATCGTATTCTGGGGATGGAAAGGTTCTACCTTGGGTGGCATGGCCTTGGGACTTCGCGTGCAGAAGATTTCCGGTGAACCGCTCGATTGGTCAACTTCCATAGTCCGGAGCCTTAGTTCCATTGTTTCCTTTTTGCCACTTTGTCTTGGCTTTTTCTGGGCCGGTTGGGATCCGGAAAACCAATCCTGGCACGACAAAATTGCAGGAACCACCGTCGTGCGGATTCCAAAAGGCTATACCTGGAGTTGATCCTAATTATTTTCCACTGAGACTCTCGCAGAAATGTGAGAGTCTTTTGTTTACCTGGAGGGATGTTTGGGGCTATATCTAACGGTCCCTTTCTAATCAGCAAGCATGTTTGAATTCCTCAACAAATTCTGGGAGTGGATCCTGTCGTCGTTCCAGTGGATCCTGGGCGCTCTTTTTTCCAATGTACTGGCTGTTTTTGGATTTATCCTGGCGATCGTCATAATCATGCGGATTTTCCGCGAACAGCGCAGACCGAGTAGTATCCTGGCCTGGAGTTTTTTCATCATTATGATCCCGTATCTGGGAGTTCCGCTCTATTTTCTATTTGGAGGGAGAAAGTTGAAGAAAAAGATTCGGGCCAAAGGTTTATTAACCGGTACTGGCGAAAGCCACGCCACTTCCTTTCCGGTCAGGGATCTGTTTCACGCGACGGGAAACAAAGTCAAATTCCAGACTGACGGTCAGGTCGCCTTTCATAATTACTGCCAGGCCATAGAGGAGGCAGAAAAGGAAATTCACATTCTGACCTACATCTTGGGTGATGACGCAGTGGGCAATGCCATCCTTGACTTACTTATCGGTAAAGCCCGTCAAGGTGTAAGGGTGCGACTGCTGGTAGATGCTTTGGGATCGTTTCATAAACCAGCTGAGAAAATCAAGGCTCTGAAAACGGCAGGGGCCGAAATGTTTACGTTCATGCCCGCATTCCCCTTTCAGACCCATGGATGGGCGAATCTGAGAAACCACCGAAAAATTGCCGTCATGGATAATCGCAAGTGTATTTTGGGTGGAAGAAATTTGGATGTCCGGTTCATGGGTGACAAACCTGACCCTGATCGTTTTTACGACTTTGGCGCAACCTATGAAGGTCCCATCGTGGAGTACCTGAATCGCATATTCCTGTCTGACTGGGCTTTTGCCAGTAAGCAGGCATTGGAAGATATCGCGGATCTTGTTCCTCATTCTTCGGAGGTGATGGGGAATAGTAATATAACGGGAATTGCAAGTGGACCCGATGTGATTGGCGATATGTTGTACGAACGGCTGGTCAACGTTATTCAAGAGTTTGAAGATGAGTTGATTATCGTAACGCCGTATTTTATTCCGGATGAAGTGCTGCTTCGTTCACTCATTGTAAAGGCTCGTAGGGGGAAAAAGATTACACTTATCCTTCCTGAGAAATCGAATTGGGCTTTGGTAGACTTTGTTCGTAGTGAATACTTGCGTGAACTGCTTGAGGCGGGGCTCAATATTCAGCTGTTCCAAGGAGGAATGTTGCACGCAAAGGTTATGGTTTCAGACCGGAAATTGGCGCTGCACGGGTCGGCCAATTTTGACATTCGCAGCCTGTTTGTGAATTTTGAAATTGGAATGGTCCATACGTCTTTGGAAGATATCCAACCGATCCTTACCTGGTTAGACTGGTTGACCGATCGTTGCCGGCCATTCGGTAATGAGTTGGAATTGAACCCTCCCAGAATCAGGAAGGTCTTGGAAAATGCCGCACGCCTTGTTGCTCCATTACTTTAAGCGTCAATAACCCTGTGCCTCACGCAGGCTAGGAAGAATAGTACTCCTGGAACAATTTCTTCGAAGGATCTTTGCCGAGCAGCCTTAAAACTTTGTATCGAATTAGCAATGACAACACTTGTCGAATCCGGACAAAGGGCTGGTCTTTTTCCCAGCGACGGGCTGAGCACTTGAGATCGCAACCCAGAAGAACGAGATCACCTTTCCATTTCAACCGGGTTGTCAGCTCGACGTCCTCCATGAGAGGAATATTCGGAAAACCGCCCACGTCTTCGAGGGTTGATCGTCTGAAAAACTGTCCCTGGTCGCCAAAGCTGTTTCCTTGCCACTGTGCCCGGAAGTCATTCAAAGCTTCCACCATGACCAAAACGGGCTTGGTTTTCGCTGAAATAAAGCGCTGTCCAATAGCCCCTCCGACCGCTTCCGGGTTCGCATTTAGTACGTTGAGAATCTGTCCGGGAGTGTCAGGGGTCACTTGTGCGTCGGCATGAAGCACCAGGACGACATCCGAGGTGCTTGCCTTTACTCCAGTGGAGATCTGGTAACCTCGTCCCTTCTGGCCGACCAAAAATTGAACGGGAAAAGACTTCACTATGGTTTCTGTATCGTCTGTGGATCCTCCATCCACGACCACGATTTCATGAAGGGGGATTCTGGAGGCCTGCAACGACTTTAAACAAGAGGACAGGTGCGAACTTTCGTTTAAAGCCGGTATTACTACCGACAAGGTCTCTGCGCGTGTGTACGGCTTGGACTTGAACAGATTGCGCACACCGAGGAAAAACTTGGGAGTCCAAAGTAAGTAAAAGGGGATCCATTGGAGGCGAAGGTATCCGATGGACTGATACCACTCACCTGTTTTCCCGAATTGAACCCAGGCGGAGAAGTAAAATGCTGAAAGACCGAGAAGTACTAACCAGGGCAAGGATGGGAAAAACACTATCGAAGGTAGAACCCAGGAAAAATACCAGTAGTGAACAGTGGGCGATAGTAGAATAAGTGCGCCAAAAATGATATAACTCCCTTTCAGCACATCGCGGGTTTTGAGAGATGTTATCAGAATTACCGCGAGTAATAGAACCACCGATAGCCTGGAAGCCAGTTCCCTACTTCCCCAGAAATCGATAAAAAGATGATTGATTGAACCGTTGTGAGACATGGTTTCGCCATAATGGAGAATGCCCTCCAAAAGGTTGGGCAAGTCGTTCCAGAAAACCAGTGAGGGGAGGATCAGGGGGACCAGAATCCATAGCACCTTGACCGAACGGTATTTCCAGAAGAGAAGTGGAATTATCAACACGCTAATCAGTTTTACTTGAATGCTCAGACCGAGAATGACCCAGGCCTGCGCGATTTTCCCTTTCTCCCAAAAAACCAGAGAGGCCAGCACAAGAAAGATAAACAATGAGTCAAAGTGTGCCTCTCCACTGAACGCAATGATTGTAATCGGATTCAGCGCGTAGAACAGACTGTTGCGTAGCGGCAGCTTTCTCATCTTCAGGATCCGGACAATCATTCCCAGCACCGCTAAGTCCATGAGCCCGAAAAATAACTTGTAGATCCAGGAGTGGTAGCTGATCAGGTTCAATCCGGCAAAAACCGTCAATACCAGCGGTGGGTAAGCCGTTCTCTGTTCCCGGTGGTTCATCTCTTCCCAGAAACCATCGCGGTACTTTTCCAATTCTGGAGCATCCGCGGTTAACGCATAGGGGCTTTCACCCGCAAGAAGAAGTTTTCCTTCCCAGAGGTAGCGGTTCACGTCGTCGCTAGTGGGAAAGTTAGCCATCAGCAACCGGCTGATCACGGCCAGACCGAATATTATGAGGAAGGACGTCCGTTTGTCTGTCCGGTCAGGAAAAAATGCCCAGACCAGCAGGCACGTACCAGCCATGGCCAAATAAAGTACGATTAGTGTAGAAGCGTCCTCTGCCAGGGAATCGGTAAACCCAACTGCCAGGGAAAGACTCAGAAATACTAAAACAGAAACGCAGAAAACCAGTGGTCGCAGAATCCGATTCACAGAAAGTCGATTCAGGCCGCGGCCGTTGCTGTGTCAGGCTTTTTCGTGCGTCCCGTCATTTTACCGGCCATGGTTCCCTGGATCAGTCCAAGTAGGCCTATATAACCAAACCCTATGGCATAAATAACCAGGAATGGAGCCACGAACCACTTGTTCAATGGGAAAAACTGGACGACCGAATACCAGCAGTAGAGGCTAAAGACAATTTCCAACACCGGGAGGATAGGCATCTTGACCGTGTAGTTTTTCAAAGCTTTATCTCCGCTTTTAGGGGTCCTCACAAATCCACTTTCCACACCCAGTAAAGCTTCCAAGACTGCTCGTGTATTCGAAATGGCAATGCCAACGCCGGTAAACATAAGTATGGGAATTCCCAGCAACCGTTTGGCCCAATGGATTCCAGCCTGCTTCTGGCTGAACCAGTAAAGTGTGCTAGGTGCAAACGTGGCCAGGCTCATCAGGCTTCCGATTCCCAAAATCAGCGCTGGGGTGAATCTGGATTCGGCCGCCAGGATGACGGGCAGCCCGAGCAGTGCCAGCAGCACCATTAATGGGTGTATTGCGTAATGAGTGAGGTGAAAGTATGCCTGGACTTTCTGGAATAGACTCAAGTCCGATCTCCAGAGCTTCGGCAACAATTTGAGTGCCGTTTGAATGGATCCCTTTGCCCAGCGAAATTGTTGGTTCTTAAAGGCCGCGACTGTTTCTGGAATCTCGGCCGGAACCACAACATCGGGCACGAAAGTAGCCTTCCAGCCGGCGAGTTGCGCACGGTAGGAAAGGTCCAGATCCTCAGTCAGGGTGTCGTGTTTCCACCCGCCCGCGTCGACAATGGTTTGTTTTCGCCAGATGCCGGCGGTTCCATTGAAGTTCATATAAAGTCCTGAAAAGGCCCTGGCACTTTGCTCTACTATAAAGTGTCCGTCGATGCCCAGTGACTGTGTTCTGGTAAAGAGCGAATGCCCTTTGTTGAGATGCCCCCAACGCGCTTGAACCAATCCTACTTTGGAGTCGTTCAGGAAGAACGGAACCAGCCTCCGCAGGAAGTCGGGATTGGGGACAAAATCGCTGTCGAATACGGCCAGGAGTTCACCTTTGGCCTGCATGGTACCTTCTTCAAGAGCTCCGGCCTTGTAGCCTATCCGGTTCTTTCTGCGGATTACGGTGATATCGATACCTTGCTTCCTCAATTCATCCGCGACTTGGTCAACCCGGAGCTGAGTCTCATCCGTTGAATCGTCCAATACCTGAACTTCATGTTTTCCAGTGGGATATTCCAAGGCTGCAGCGGCCCGAATTGCCCGTTCGGCAACATTCAATTCGTTGTAGAGGGGAATCTGGGTGGTAATGGTGGGAATCTGATCTTGATGATCCCAGATCGAGGCCTTTGATTTTTCGATGGCGGCATTGGTTTCGCAGCCACGGCGGAACGACCGTAAATAAAGCCACACAACCACGTAGCAGTTCATGCCGTAGGAAAACAGGAATAACGATGCTGCAAAATAGATGCCTAGTATGGTGAGATCGATCATGAACGGTCATGTTGGCTCGGTTGGAAGCCTTTTACTCCAAGAACCATGTTTGAGTTTCTATGCAATCGGAAGAGTGTTGAAGTTCATTTATTCCAGAGGAAACGATAGCTTCCGGGATTAGTCTTTGGATGAACCCGCCCGTCCGGGAAACGTCAGTTCCGCGACGGCGGACTTATCGAGCTGCCCTAGCCCCAGAGATTTCAGTTTCTCATATTGTTCAAAGGTCGCCTTGGCCAATGGAAGTTTGATCCCGGCTTGGTCAGCGAGTGTCAGTGCGATTCCCGTATCTTTGGCTGCGTGCTCGGATGAGAAATAACAGTCGTGTTCACGGGTTACCATGTCCTCGGCGTCTGTTTCCAGAACGCGTGAATTGGCTCCCGTTTGGGCAAATACCTCGCGGAGCATTTTAAGGTCCAGTCCCATTGCTTGCCCCAATCCCAAGCCTTCCGCCAGAGCGGCAGTGTTGATGTTCATTACCATGTTCACCAACGCCTTTACTTGCGAGGCTGATCCTGCGGGACCGACAAAACGCAGGGATTGGCTGAGGCACTCGAGCAGCTCCTTAATGGCCGTGAAAACAATCTGGGTTCCACCCACCATCAGATAAAGGGTTCCTTGCCGGGCCTGAGGTATACTCGATGCCATACAGGCCTCCAGGGATTGTGCCCCTGCATCGTGACATGCATTCTGGAGGTCTTCGTGGATGGACGGGCTGAGAGTCGCGCAGTTTATAAATGTCTTCCCTTCGGCCTCCATGAGGAGGTTGTCAGCCTCATTGTAGAAAATATGCCTCATCGCGGCATCATCCGTAACCACCGTAAAAACGATATCAGCCAGGCGTGTGACCGATTTCAGATCGCTACACGCCGTAGCGCCGGTTTGTTCAGCCAGCTTCTGGGCGGTTTCCGAGTCAATGTCGTAAACGGCGGTGATGGGGTATTTACAGTCGTGCAGGCGCAGCGCCATGTTGAACCCCATGCGGCCAACGCCCACAAATCCGATTGTTGGTAATGTCATAATGGAGAGGAGATGTATGAAAGTGTGCCGGCGAGCCTAAAACCTTTCAACAAAAAGAAAAAGGCCGAAATGAGCCATCTTCATTCCGGCCTGAAATTGTCTGTTAATTCGAGGCTATTTTTTGATCGCCTTCTTGACTTGCTCGATCTGCTTGTCCCAGGGCAACTCTTTGAACTTCTTTCGCTCAGAGGCGGATAATTTGCGCAGGTGATCGAAATATGCTTTCTTGAGATCAGGACTGAGCTCGTTCCAACGGGCGATAGTTTCCTTCCGTTGCTCCGTGGGCATCTTGTTCAGATTCTGGATTCGTTGCAAAGCCTTCTTCCGGTCTGTGGGAGACATATTCTCGATGGTCTCCAAGGTGAGGCGGACCCGTTTCAAGTCCTCCTTAGGCATTTTCAGAAGCTGTTGCAGAGTGGTCAGATCTTCATTACTCTCCTTAGAGTTCTTTTTCTCATCGGCTCCAATTAGTGACACCGCCGTCGAGAAAATCACAAAAAGCAGCCAGAGTGAGAAGCTCTTTCTCAGTCCAGTAGCGGGAAATGTTTTCCAGAGTTTCATGAATCGGCCTCGTTGAAAAAGATATATAGAGGAACTGTCTTCTCGAGCTCAATGAGAACTTTCGCAGAAGCGAGAGTTTCTTCCAGATATAAAAGTTCCTCGAGTTCCATCCCTGCAATATCGATTTGGGCGACTTGGGAGGAAGATACAGATGGGCTTTGGCCTTGCCAAACCGAATAGCTGAACAAGCCTACGAGCAGGACAGCGGCCACCATGCCCATTTTAACCAACCAACTTGGTCCAGGAAAACGAAATATATTTGAGGGAGCCTTGGCTTCTATCCGATCAAGCGTGCGCTCAGTGAAGTCCGGGCTTATCGTAACAAGGTTCCCAGCCAGAAGTACATCCACTTCTACCTCCGAAACGGGAGATGCTTTAATTAAAATCCTTTCAGCAAAGGAATCTTGCGGTGCGACTGGACTCCCGGATAAGAGGGCATCCAGCTCTTCATCGGTGATGGTGCGTTTCCCGGGGTTCATTATAAGGCCTCCATTTCTTTCTTCAATTGGGTCCGAGCCCGGTGAATCCATGTTTTGACGGCATTCTCGTTTGCTTTCATTACCTCTGCTATCTCCTGATAGCTAAGTTGTTGCTGTTTATAAAGTAGTAGAGCTGTTCTGTGTTTTTCCGGCAGTTTCTTTATGGCCAATTGGAAAACCTCCTCAATTTCGTTCAATCGGCGCTGGACCTCCGGATCCTCGTTTTCACCGTAGTTAAACTCCTGGGGATCTACATAATCCACTGGTTTACGGCTTCGACGGCGGAATTCATTGAGCAGGACTCGCCGGGCTACATGGAACAAGAAGGTAGAGAATTTGGCACGGGCCTGGTAACGTTCCGCGGCACGGTAGATTTTGATGAAAACCATTTGGGCCAAATCTTCCGACTCAGCATAAGAACCCAGGGAACGATAGAAAAAATTGATGAGCGGCTTTTTCCATTTGTCGATCAGCTGACGCAATGCCTCGGAATTGCCTGCGGCGACCTCAAGCATGAGGCTGATATCTTCGTCGATTGGTATCACGGCAGGTTCGGACATATCCCATGTGGCTATGTTCTGCCTTTGTAGCTGCCAAGCTGATAATGGAGAGGCTGTTAATTCCATGAACCATAAATCCCCTTTCATCGGGAAAAGTTGCAGCTAAAACGGGATTTTTTTGTCTATCACCTTGATGAATAAGGTCCTTATGAAATTCGCGAATTTCAAAGCCTAAAATTGGGAAGAACTTGTGAATTGTTTGTGGAAAATTTTTAAAATCAGCCACTGTCAGCGACTTAGGTGCTATTCACATATGTTAACAACTAAAATCCATTGACACAAGATGTAGGGGTTCCCATAACTTTTCCCCACAACATATGGGGGATAGTAGGATTTACGGATCCAATTCTCACCCAAACCTTAATCAGTCTCTTCTGGAAGTCATAATAGCCTCTGATTTCTGGTGTTTGCTTCATTTCCTAACCTGAATTCACACCAAACTTTTCTCTTTTTCTGCGCTGATGGACAAAATATTTACGATTGGAAGTAAGACTTTCATCCTGGACGAAACCAAAGCCGAAGCCGCTTACGCCGCCAAAAAAATCATCAATGGTCGTGAGTCCATGACCTTCAACCTCTTACCCTTGAAGTACAAGTGGGCGTATGACCTATACCGCACCATGAAGTCCAACCATTGGGAGCCTGAAGATATTCCGATGAACGTGGACATTGACCAATGGAAATCTACAGACCTGCTCAGCGATGTAGAACGTTGGATCATACGGATGGGTATTGGATATTTTTCAGCCGCTGAGGGAATCGTTGGTGACAATATTCTCCATGTAATCCGTGAAGTTGTCACTGCTCCGGAGTTGAAGCTCGTTTTGGGACGCCATGCGCATGAGGAAAACATCCATGCGGATTCACTGCTTTATATGATCAGTTCTCTGGGTATCAACCCGCATGAATGTGAGGCTATGTTCGAGGACATCGATACCATCGTTAAGAAAAATGAATTCGTTACCCGTACTTCCCAGGCGCTTCGCAGGGATCTCGATCTCACCCAAATTGAGAACAAGCAGCTACTGGCTAAGAACATGTTTATCTTCGGACAGTGCATGGAAGGCACCCAGTTCTACGGATTATTCGGTATGGTCTTGTCTCTTTATCGGCAAAACAAGTTTCCCGGTATTGGCCAGATGTTTCGTTACACCCTGCGCGATGAATCCAACCACATCGAGTTATTGCGAAACTTGTTTATGGATTTGATCTCGGAGAATCCCGATATATGGACCGAATCCTTCCGGCAAGAGTGTGTGGACCTCATGAGGGAGGCTGTCTCCCTCGAAAAGGAATTCATCCAGGATTGCCTGCCCGTGAACGCGGTAGGTTTGAGCGCCGAATCTTTTACACAATATATTGATTACATAGCAGATCGCCGTCTCGAAGGCGTCGGGCTTCCTTTGATTAATCCAGGTGTTTCCAATCCATTCCCCTGGCTCGCCGAAATGATGGATATCCAGAAGGAGCAAAACTTCTTCGAAGGTCGAGTCACTGAATACCAGAAAGCATCTGCCCTGGAACATGTAAATGATGACGAACTCTAACAGCTAATCCTGCCAACTCTCTAGTTTCATGCTTAACCGTACCTCCGCTCTTAAGGAAGATCTTGCTCTTAAGAAAATTGTCCAGGACAACCACCAGGAAAAATCAAAATTCAATTGGCGCGAAGTCCTCACCGACGACCGGCTCATTCAGCCCGACCTGAAAGTTGAGTCGCAAGACGGCGCCGTTGATATCGAATTGGCGGATATCGCCGATATGGTGGGTAACGCCTTAACCAATCTGTTGGTATCACGCGAAGACCAGAACGTATTTACCAAGGAAAACCAGGAGTTTGTCGCCAATATTACCAGGGAAGTCGGTAAACACCTGCTCGACCTGCCGCACGCCCCAGGCGTTCCCAATAGCATATCCCAACGCGCGCTCAACCTTGAGATCGAGAGAACCCTCGTCGACAACAATGCGCACGATGTGGCCAAGAGCCTGGTGGTCAATCGTTCTCACTTGATCCCGGTGCAACAGCCGGCCTCGACCTGCCGTGTTATCCGTCGCAACAATCAGGTAGTCCCCTGGAATGAGAACAAGGTAGAGATTGCAATTCGCAAAGCCTTTCTCTCCCTGGAAAAAGATTCTTCCCCAGCGATTGAAGTTGCTCAGGCAGTTTCGCTACGCGTGCGCGATTCACGCCGTACATTCATCCACATCGAGGATGTGCAGGACATCGCTCAGGAAGAGCTCATGAAAGCAGGTCACTTCAAAGTGGCCGAAACCTATATCCTTTACCGTGCCCAGCGCACGATGTTGCGGGAAATGGAAGGCGATACAGCGACCGAGGTGGCTGATACGCAGCAAAATTCCATGGTTGTGGTCAAGCATCCTGATGGAAATACCTTTTTATGGAACGGAGCTGACCTGAAAGAGCGAATCCGTTATGCCATGATCGGCCTCGAGCTTGACATGGGCGAAGAGGAAATTGAGTCCGAGCTGCGCCGTTCCCTCTTCGACGAGATCACGGTGGCCGATTTACAGAAAACCATTATTCTGAATGCCAAGTCTCTCATCGAGAAGGACGCCGACTTTGCAAAATTTGCCGGACGGGTCCTTAGCACGTACATTTATGAGGAAGTCATCGGGTGGGATATAACCAAGCACGGTATTGGATTGCTCAAACGTTTTCACACCAATTACTTCAAACGGTACCTGAAACACGGAATCAAAATCAAGCGGCTCTCTCCCCGCTTGAAAGAGTTCGATATCGATAAACTCGCAGAAACACTCGACCCTGCTGCGGATCTCGATTTCGACTACCTGGGGATCCAGACCCTTTATGATCGTTACCTCATTGTCGACAAAACCGGCGATAAACATCGTCGCATGGAAACACCCCAAGTATTTTGGATGCGTGTCGCCATGGGCCTCTTTGTCGACGAAAAGAAAAACAAAGAAGAAAAAGTCATTTCACTTTATACGCTGTATAAAAGCCGCCGGTTCTGCTCATCCACTCCTACCTTGTTCAACTCCGGTACTCTACACTCCCAACTATCCTCCTGTTACCTGTATTGGGTTGATGATTCCATTGAAGGAATCATGCAACGTGGTATTGCCGAGAACGCCTACCTATCTAAATGGGCAGGCGGTCTCGGTGGGAGTTGGACATCGGTTCGAGGCACAGGCGGCTACATCAACGGAACCAACGGCGAGAGCCAGGGTATCATTCCGTTCCTCAAGCTTCACAACGACCAGCTAGTGGCTGTTAATCA
>JAPUIL010000297.1 GCA_027297085.1 Verrucomicrobiota bacterium
TCGCTGATGTCAACCAAACGAGAGTCCCATCCCATTGCATCTCCCATGCAATCAAGCATGCTAATGCCTGCATTTCGGAGAGACAGTTTTCAGCCTTACGTGCAGCAATTTCGGTGGACCTTCAAAGAATCAATTGATTGGGAAACCTTCAAAACTGCCTGGCAACGAGTATTCAAACGTCACGACACGTTCTTTCACCGTTTCCAATTCTCAGGACGGGGGCAACTCATCGCGGCAAGAGGCAGGAAACTGCAAGTACGTTTTGAAGAGAAATCCTGGATTCGATTCTCTCAATCAAACCAACGCTCTCAATTGCGGAAGTTTCTGAAAGAGGACTTTATTTCTGGTTTCCATCCGGAAACGGATGTCTTATGCCGACTCACTTTGATTCGATTGGGAGGAGATATCAGCGAGCTTGTCTGGACCTCTCACCACACCTTATTTGATGGCCGGGGACGATTAATTCTGATTCGAGAATTTCTGGCGGTGTTCGAATCCTTAAATCAAGGAAAGCGCATACAACTTCCCAAGGCTCCACTGTACGAGACTTACCAGAAATGGGTACAGCAACAAAATTGGGATCAATCCAAATCGTTCTGGAAAAGAAAATTAAAAGATGTAGATGATACAACTCCTCTCACCTTCGGCCTGGATTCCAAACCAGTAAAAACCGATTTCGTTTCACCCACTCACAAGAGTAAATATTTTGATTCCGCTTTTTCAGACAGTTTACATCGCTGGTCGGCTAAGAGCGGTTTTTCTTTAAATACTTTGGTTCAAGCAACGTGGGGTCTCTTGTTAAGCAGAACATCCGGGAAGCAGACAGTGGCGTTTGCTGCCCCACGAGCCTGCCGGAAGTCGAATATCCCAGAAGCAGAAAATACAGTGGGCCTTTTTGTAAATACCGTTCCTGTAGTTGTGCGTATCGACGATCGCGATACGATTAAAAAGTTCCTCACCAAAATCCGCAAATATTGGATTAGCCTACGCAATCACGAAAACACTCCGCTTACAGCTATAAAAGAATGGAGCCAGATCCCTCCCAATAAACCGATGTTTTCCAGCCTGGTGGGATACGAAAAATACGAGCTCAATCAGCTTATCAAACCTGGCGACGGCGGTCGCTTCCAATTTTCCTTGCGAGGTTACACCGACTTACCATTGGTCTTGCAGTTACACGACGGCAAGAAAATCAGAGCAGAGATCAGCTACGATAAATCACAATTCTCGTCGCAAAGCATAATTCAGATAATTGACAGTTTCGAAACTATCCTGGGGCAACTAATCGGAAACGGAAACAGACTGATAAATTCCATCGAGCTGCTATCCAACTCTGATAAACAGCGCATCCTTAAACTGAGCACAGGCAAACGGCCTCGACTGCCAATGCAACCCGTACACAGGATTTTTGAAGATCTAGCCCAGACACATCCAGACCGTATTGCCATTCGTAGCGAAGAACAATCCATGTCCTATGCTGATCTAAACGCCAAAGCCAATCAGCTTGCACGATTTCTCAAAAAACAGGGTGTCAAAGCAGGCACTCATGCAGGTTTATTCTTCGAACGAGGAGAGGACTTGTATATTGCCATATTGGCAGTGCTAAAAGCTGGCGCTGTTTACATTCCATTTGATGTGGAATATCCGAAGATACGATTACGCTGGATGGTCAAGGACTCCCGTCCGTCTTTGGTGCTAGCCAGCTCGAACCTGTCAAATGAAGTTAAGGAAACTGGCTTAAACGCCCTATTTCTCGATCAACACAAAAAGGGGCTGAAAAGGTTTTCCAAAAAGAATCTTCCAAGTAACTGTTCTTTGGATACCCCGGCTTACATCATGTACACATCGGGGTCCACAGGACGTCCCAAAGGAGTGATGGTTCCCCATCGTGGAATCGTACGTCTTGTTAAAAAACCCAATTACGTAAAACTTTCCTCAAAGACTCGAACCCTCCAACTTGCTCCCGTCTCCTTCGATGCATCCACCTTTGAAATCTGGGCTCCGTTACTTAATGGAGGGTGCTGCGTTCTTTACCCGGAGCGGGTACCTTCTCTTGGTCAATTAGATGAAATAATTAAGGCGGAGTCCGTAAATACCTTGTGGCTCACGGCTTCGCTTTTTAACTTCATTATCGATACTGCGCCTGAGATTCTTCAAGGAGTCAGTCAATTGCTGGTGGGAGGTGAAGCATTGTCGCCGATCCACATCAATAAGGCACAAAAACAATTACCCGGCACCATGCTCATAAATGGTTACGGCCCCACTGAGAACACAACTTTCTCCTGCTGTTACCCCATACCTAGAATTCATCACGCCAAGATCCCCGTGTCCATCGGTCCGCCCATCAGCCATTCCACAGCTTACGTCATGGATCGAGGGATGCGATTGTTACCAACCGGAGTACCGGGAGAATTATACGTGGGAGGCCAGGGAGTCGCGCTTGGATATCTGAACAATCCCGATCTCACAAATGAACAATTTGTCCAGAGTCCATACGCTACGTCCGGATCAGCTACACTCTACCGAACAGGTGACAGGGTATTTCAACGAGGCGACGGACGAATTGAATACATGGAACGTTTTGACGATCAGGTGAAAATCCGAGGGTACCGTATTGAACCAGGAGAAATTCAAGCCCGGATTCTACAGCTCAAAGAGGTCAAGGACGGCGCAGTTCTCATTCGCAAAAACCAGCGGAAAGAAAATGAATTAGTCGCCTTTGTCGTTTTGCAACCTGGAGTGGCAATGAGTCAGCGACACTTGAAGCAGCGATTGTCTGACCAGCTCCCCAATTACATGGTACCGGCTCAAATCGTATTCATGTCATCACTACCGCTGACCACGAATGGGAAAATTAATCGGACTGAATTATTAGGACATGAAACTTCGGAAGACTCCCTCTCCGGTCATAGTTTCCGAGACCTCACCATCACACAACGGAAGCTCTGGGACCTATGGAAGGAAGTTCTGGGACAAAAACCCGCAAGCCTGGATGAAGTGTTTTTTGATGCTGGCGGGCACTCACTCTTCGCCACGAACTTGATTTATGAGATCCAATCCGAATTTTCACTCAAGCTGCCCTTTTCCATATTCAATGAAAGGCCCACCGTTCGGACTTTATCCCAGTGGATTGACCAGCAAATGTTGGAGGATTCGAACGGAAAAGGAAACGAGCCCTTCATAATCAAGCCGGTAAAGGTCGAAAGCGTAAGCGAGCTGAACCAATTATGGCGCACCATGTATCTTTCTGCCATAGAAGATCCGGAGAGCGCAAATTCGCAGGTGATTGTCAGGAGCATAATCCTGGAAGGCAACCTGAGGCCGAAACTCCTGATCAAGGCCATAGAACAGGTGGTTAATCTACACGATATTCTGAGAACTCATGCGATCAAGAAAGATGGAAAATTCTATCAAAAAGTAGAACCTGAAATAAAATTAGAGGTACCGATAATCGATCTGACAAAGTACCCGGCAAAGGAGGCCATGCGCAGAGCGAAAACCATTTTTGAAAAGGAGTGGGTTTCTAGGGTAAATATGCGTAACGCGCCACTTTTCAGGAGTAAGCTCATCAAACTTGAAAAACAGAAATACCACCTTTCGATGGTCTTTAATCATGCGATAGCGGACGGTGTTTCCCTAGAATTATTCTACAGTCAAATGAGTCGGGCCTATAACGACTTCGTCAAACATCGACCCGTATCCCTCAAACCTCCCAATATAAATTTCAACGAGTATCATAAAAATCTGGAAAACTGGCTAGCCAAAGGTAATCAGCAACGCATCACGAACTATTGGAAGAAAATGTTAATGGATCTTAAACCCATTGATTATCCGTTCCTTAAAAAGAAATTACCGCGAGATCCTGAATGGAATGTTTATGACCATTACGAAATCTTACCTGAATGGTCAGAGCGTGTTAAACACTTTACGCAAACCCACTCTCTATCTACCTACATCTTTTTCACAACCATCATCAAATTATTGGTGGCGCGTTATACGGGTGAAATGGACAGCTATGTTGCTTCTTCGTTGGATTGCCGAGCCGGACCTGACCAGGCAGAGTTGTTCGGCTGCATATCAAACTCCATTCTGGTCCGAACAAGATTGAAGAAATCCAAATCGTTTGTCGAACAAGCGGAAGCTGTTAGAAATGCATTATTTCAAGCTCAGGAATATAAATACGTTAGTACAAGAGTTATATCCACAGAACTCCAAAACACCGATCATGCTATTTACAAGAGAACCGGGCAATTGTACGTCGGCATGGGCCCGGATACAGGAGACAGCCTAATCCTGCAGGACATCCGCAGCACATTCTTACCACGAAAAAAGCGCAAAGCCCAGTATCGCCTCGGCATCACTATTCGAGAACCCGCGGACAGAATCTTGATAAGCTTTTCATCCATTCCATCCATTTTTATTCCCTGTAGTATTGATCGCTTCAAATATAACTTCCAAAGATTCATCAAGCTGTTATTGGAGAACCCTAACCTGCTGCTAAAGGAACTCCCGGATTTGAGCACACCGGACAACTACCGGAAACCTCTATCCAAGCACGAAAAAGAGGAGTTTTTCCTCGCCCCAATTGGTCCAGAAGGAAGGACGGATTGGTCTGCAATAAAAGTCCAAGAATCTAAGTCTATAGGTGAACCAACGATTCCTTTCAAAAACCTGGAAAAGACTCAACAAACGGTCTGGCAGCTATGGACAGAACTACTGGGTCAAAAACCGAGGAGTTTAGATGAGGATTTCCTTGAAGCAGGGGGAGACTCGCTCCTAGCCACTAATTTTATCTACAAGATTCAATCCACTTTTTCACTACAAATACCATTTAGTATATTCGAGGAAAGTGCGACAGTCAGATCCATTTCTCATTGGATAGATGAACAATTAGCTCACTCAGACTCAGAGGACAGGCATGCCCCGTTTGTAGTGGAGCCGATCAAGGTTGAAAGCATAAGTGAGATGAACGTTATGTGGCGGAACTTTTATATGTCTGAAATTGAAGATCCAGCGAATGCCAATTCAACCATCATTTGCAGGACGATTATCATGGAGGGTAATCTTAAGTCCAAGCTCCTTGAGAAAGCTTTGGAACACGTGGTTAATATGCACGATGGACTTCGGATGCATGCAGTCAAAATCGGAGGGAAGTTTTTTCAAAAAGTCGAAGACAAAATAAAGTTAGAAGTACCGAAAATCGATCTTACCGGTCATCCGCCAGAAAAGGCCATGCTCCGGGCAAAAGCCATTTTTGAAAAAGACTGGATATCCAGGATGAACATGCGTGACGCACCACTGTTCAAGGCAAAAATCATAAAGCTGGAAAAGCTGAAGCACATCCTGAGCCTTGCATTCCACCATGCAACCACAGATGGCGTTTCCATTGATATGTTTTTCCGGCAAATCAGCCATGTATACAATGACTTGGTCAACAAACGACCGATAACTTTAAAATCAAGCAAAATCAACTTCCGCCAATTCGATAAGAGTTTGGCAAACTGGCTGGCAAAAGGGAATGGACAGCGCATGACCGAATTTTGGGAAAAAATGTTGCGAGAAATCAAACCTGTTAAGTTACCCTTTCTTGTTAAAAAACTGCCTGACCAAGTAGATTGGAATACATTCGATCACTATGAATTTTCGCCGGAATTGACAGCCCGCATCAAGCGCTTTACTGAAACTCACTCGCTTTCGACCTACATTTTCTTCACCACGATCGTAAAACTGATGATCGCCCGTTATACTGGCGAAATGGACAGTTATGTCGCCTCGGGCGTTGATTTCCGTGCCGGACCAGAGCAAGCGGAGATATTCGGATCTCCTATAGGCGGAATGCTGGTTCGAAATCGCCTCAAAAAGACCAGATCATTTCTGGAGCATGCGAAGTCTGCCAGAGAGGCACTTTATGTGTCTCAGGAAAACAAATACGTCAGCCCTCGCTGTGCAGCGCAGTTTCAGGGAGATACTTCCCACAAGATCCACAGACTGACTGGCCATATACAAGTTGCGATGGGCCCGGATACCGATGACTCAATATATTTGGAAGGCATCAAAAGCACTCTGATTCCAAGATATAATGCTCCAGCCCTTTACCGTCTTGGATTCATAGTCCGGGAACTCAAAGACCGGCTTCAGATAATTTTCCGGTATGTTCCGTCCTTTTGTGTACCTCATAGCATTGATCGCGTAAAATACAATTTTCAAAGGTTCATAAAGCTTATATTGGAGAACCCTAACCTGCTGCTAAATGAACTCCCGGATTTGAGCACACCGGACAACTACCGGAAACCTCTGTCCAAGCACGAAAAAGAAGAATTTTTCCTCGCTCCGATTGGACCGGACGGAAAAACGGATTGGGCCGCAATAAAGGCACAAAAACCTTCAATTAAAGGTGAAACAACCTTTTCTTTTGGAAACGTGGGAAGGACTCAACAAACTGTCTGGCATCTATGGACGAAAGTCTTGGGTCAAGAACCAGAAAGTTTAGATGATAACTTTTTTCGAGCCGGAGAACATTCCCTCCTAGCCACTAATTTGATCTACGAGATTCAATCCACTTTCTCCTTGAGAGTTCCCTTTTGCATATTTCAGGAAAGGTCCACCGTTCGATCTCTTTCCA
>JAPUIL010000298.1 GCA_027297085.1 Verrucomicrobiota bacterium
CCCGGGCACTGGTGGAATTGCATGGGGAGGACAGCGGGAAGGCTCCTCTCATTGTGTTTTCAGCGGATGCATCCCTGGGGAATTGTGGCGTCACCGAATTTTCACAGGCTCTGATGCTTACGGCGGAAGCGACTGCATCCGTACTACAACCCGAAGTCCTGAAACTGAAGAGCGATTTCAAGATGCGCGTCAATGAGCGCAATAACGATCGGGTGTCTTCAACTGAAGCTTACAATCTGGATGGCACGGTTCGGTCATTACCCATGTCCGAATCTTTGGTAGCTGGAGATCCCGAGGGCCAAGATCTGGCTTCGCTTTCTGTAGGTTCGATTCGGGAATTGTACGAACAGCTAATCCAACGGGAGGTCGATTCTGTAACCGAATTGCGATTACTGTACATTTTTGATAATTTTTCTGCCTATGCACCTCCCATTAAAAGATGGATAGGTGGGCCATTTCTTGAAGAGTTCAGTGAACTGAATCAGCTTCCTGCTCCCAGTTTTCTTTTAACGGATCAGGACTCCTGGGAGACAGGAGGGCAGAAAGATTACTGGCAGAAAAATCCGGTTACTTTTTTTAACTATGAAGTTCCTCCCCTGGACCAAGCCAGCTGCTTGCAATGGCTGACTGAGGCTGGGCATCCATCGTCTTTAATCGATTTCCTCATGGAAGATTCGGAAGGGATGCCATTACAAGTGAAGGAGTTAATTGAAACACCCGGACTCCTCGAAAAGAAAGTCGGGGAGATGAGTGAAAGTAAGGATTTACCTCATCCTGTAAATGCCAGGGAACGTCGCTGGTTACATGCCGCGGCCATGGCTGATTTTGTTTCGGAAGAATCTTTACTATTGCTACTTGGGCAGGATGAAGGGCGCGAGGCTCTTGAGTGGCTTGGAACATCCTCACCCTTTGATGCCATCACCGTAGCGTTATCGGGAGGAGTCATGCACATTCACATGAGATCTGATATTCGTAAACTGATACTCGGACAATGCTTGGCCAAAGTGCCGGCCAGGCACCGGGAATTCCTTGAAAAATTTGATTTGCATGCCCAAGTCGCGGAAAAGGTGCCAATGTCCGCAGACAGGGATTCACTAAGAGTGCTGGCCCCGGTGCAGCCGTTTAACTCGGAAATACTAATGGAATTATTTGGAAACGATGAGTAATCGACTGCAGACCTTTGTAAATGAGCACCCCGAGTTTTTTGAGGAAAAAGACGGGTATTGGCGACTGAGCCCGGATATCCGGGATCTCATGGACCGTTATGCACGTGCCTACAACAAAGATGAATACAACCGTCTGCGCGTACTGGTTGAAGAGGCCAAAGAAAAGGAGCGCCAACGCTTACAGAGTGAAATTGATAAATGGACCATGGAGTGTGCCGAGGAGCAGCAAAAGGCCCATCAGATCGAGCTGCAACTTCAGGGAATTGAACAAAAATTACACCTATCCAAAAGACGCGTGAAGGATGCAGAATTATCCAGTAAACCGGTGCCTGTTCTGCCACGAAGCTGGTATCATTCCGGCGCCGTGTTTTTGATTCTCGCTCTCTCGGGTGTTTCATTTATTTATTTGGGGATCATCATCAACGAGCGAGTTTCAATGAGCTATTTACTTGGTGGAATCAGCTGCCTGGTGGGCGGTTTCTATATACAGTCTGGAGGCCCCAGAATTCAATCGACACAAGAGAGCGTCGGGGTACTCCAGGCGAGTGTCATAAAAGTAGAGCAGAGCTCTATGAAAATTGTCCGCATCAAAAGGGCTACGCTTCTGGAAAAAAAGAGAGTCGCGAATCAATCGGTAGCTTCGTCTAACCGTAAAATTAACCACAGCATTGCAAAACTGAACACCCTGAATGGATAAAATATTTTCCGCGATCACCTACTGTCAGCACAATATTCCGGACTTCAAAAAGGTGGAAACCAAGGTTCGGGGCTGCCCGACTGTGGGCTCGCTGAAAAGCGTGAATGATGCGTTGACCAAACTCACATTTCAGTCGAACAGTTCTGTTGGCGAGATTGCGGAGGTGATCGGGCGCGATATCTCCCTCACTGCCAGGTTACTGAGGTTAGTGAACTCGGTATTTAGTGGCCTTTCAGTCACCATAACCAGCATCGATGAAGCCATCTTTTTTTTAGGACTTCGTCAGATTCGTCAGTTGGCCATGACGACCAAGGTCATCGAAGAAATGGACAGTTTTGTCAATGAGAGCATCGATGTGAATTCACTGACCATTTGGCGGCATAGTATTGCTACGGCTATTCTGACGCGGGAAATTCTGACCATGACCCATGGGGTCAAGGAGGATGACACTTACTACATAGCGGGGTTACTCCACGATATTGGTAAGTTGGTGATGGTAAGCGCCTACCCTCAATGCCTTAAGCAATCGCTCGAATTTGAGGAAACCAATCCGAGGGCTTTTTTAGAGAGAGAACGCAAAACTTTCGGCTTTACGCATGCAGACCTGGGAGCTGTTTATGTAGAGCAAAACGGGCTTTCTCCGGAAATTGTTGAAGCGGTCCTGTTTCATCATGAGCCAGAAAAAATTTTTCACGATCCCAACTATGCCGCCGGTGTAGAGGTGGCAGATATTTTGGCCCGTTATGCCGGGTGTGATGCCGGTTTCGAGCCGGCTGCCAAACTCAGCTTTGGCGAGTGGGAAGAATTTGATGGATGGAAGATACTCTTCGCCGGTGATCGTTCCGGGAATCATTATGCTCGTGCCTCGATCCACCGTAGTATTGAGAATCTGCCGTCCATTCTCAAAGGCCTATTGTAGGCAAAACTCTGGTATATCCCGATTGATTGACCGGATTTCTTTGGGTGAACGCAGCCGGAGGAAATTTTTTCCGGCCATTGGGCTTTCGGGAGAAATGACGGGTCGCAGTACTTAAATGATATCTTTAAGTAATTGATCGTTATAGGTATGTGATTTTGATAACAATTGTGGCTCGATCACTGCTATGTCTATTGAACAAATCATTTACTATGGATATTTCGCAAATTGGCACACATGAAGTTCTTGACGACCAGCGGCAGATAAACCGCCGGCTGATCAAGACCTTGAATACGCTCGTATCGGGTTCGAATGTAACTTCAGCGAAGCAAGATCCCATCTTGT
>JAPUIL010000299.1 GCA_027297085.1 Verrucomicrobiota bacterium
CACCGAGGGCATTCATCAGAGCGATTACTTCACCACCCCGAGCGAGAAGCTGGGCACCTTGGGAGTGCCGTTGACGAACGGCGTCGGCTGATCCTACCGGACATCCCCAGGCTTTGTTATGTTTTTTCGCCGCGGCAGCAATGGTCTCAATAGCTTCTTCAAGGCTCGGATGCTCGGGCGCCTGCTTCAGCCGAAAGCCGAGATCTCCGGTTCCAATAAACAAACCATCAACACTCTCAACACTGGCAATGGCATCCACATTGTCGACTGCCTCCGGTGTTTCGATTTGAACGACCAGAAAGGTCTCGGCGTTGGTCCGCGCAGGATAGTCCTCATCGAAGTGCATGAAATCATTATCCATGCCAGCGCCAGCGATTCCCCGGTCACCAATGGGTGGAAACTTGCAGGCATCGACAAGCGCTTTGGCTTTTTCTGCCGTTGAGACGTGCGGGATCATGAGCCCGGAGGCGCCGTCTTCCAGATAGCGGTAGAGCTTGGCCTTTTCAAGCGTGGGCGCACGAAGCAAACAGTCGATGTCGTATTTGTGGAAGAAAGCCATAAGCGCCTGGACTTCGCGCTGGTCCATGGCTCGGTGCTCGAGATCGAGCCAGATGCAATCAAAACCATAATGTGCTGCATACTTGACATAGGCAGGGATAAAGTGGCCCAGGGCGCAGATGCGAACGGGGTCACCGTTTCGGATACGGGTGAGTGTCTTGCTTGTTCTCATGTTTGTTTGATTGAGATTGGGGTTAGGAGATTGAAAATAAGAGTTTTCACGCGGTGGAGGGATCCGTTCGGTTGGTGGAAAAGATCTTGCAGGCCAGCGACCCCACACTGATTCCGACGAGCAAAGCGGCGGGGGAAATCCACTCGAAGCTGACCGGATCAAGTCCTTGTTCATTCATTCCGAAGATGGGGCCGGAGAATGAGATCAGGATAGCGGTAAAGATACTACAAGACACTCCGATCCAGACTCCGGCCGCGTTGGCAAACGGAACGAAGAGCGCGAAGAAAAAGAGGATAAATATTGGCACGGTAAAGAGGTTCACCGTTTTGGTAGTGACGGCTGTAATATTGCCGGGCACTTGTTCAATCAATGTACTGGACAGAACAACGGCCACGCCAATTCCAACTGCCAAACCGCGTGCTACCAGAACCTGTTTCCGTTCGGACTCGGGCTTCTTGCCGAAGCGTTCGAGAAAGTCGGTCATTACGACAGCAGTGATTGAGTTGACGCCGGAGTCGATGCTGGACATGGCGGCCGCGAACAGTCCAGCGACCACCAACCCTGAGACAACGGGCGGAAGGTGGAAGGCGATAAAGTGAGGGAAGATTTTGTCGGCGTTTTCGTTCAGCGTCATGCCCGCGGGTAGGAGTTGAGGGTCCGCCTGAAAGTAGCCAAGCAGAGCGAATCCAGTTATAAATAAAGTAACTGCAACGGTGGCGGAGACTATGAGCTGCATACCGATCGCCTTGCGCGCAGTCTTCGCATCCTTGGTCGCCATGAATCGTTGGATAGATACCTGATCACCGCCCGCAGTACAACAGTACCAGATCAGGACAGAAAGGAAAGATCCGACAACTGTGAGCCGCGTGGATGGATCGAGGCTGAAAACGGGCTGTGAGTCCCAAATGTCAGTTTGCCACTCAGTCGGAAACCAGCTGAATCCGCCCATTTTCACCGTGATCGTCCCGATGACGAGCAAGGCGCCGCCATATAGCAGTATTGTTTGCATGAGGTCGGTAATAACCACCGCACGAAGACCGCCCAGCGAGGTGTAAGTGATGGCGAATCCGCCGGTTACAACGACGATCCAAGGGATGTAATTCTCATCCACACCGATCATGATGGCGATCGCCTTGGCGGTGAGGTAGACAAGCAGCGACATCCAGAACAAGCGAAGGATGAGAAAAAGAGAAGCACCCAAAAGACGAACGCTAAGGCCGAGTTTTTTTTCTAGCAATTCATAGGCGCTAGTGACCCTCAGCTTCATGTAAACTGGTAGTAGAATGAAACCGACCACCAAGAAAACCACGGGATAACAAAGAATTCTGGTCAAGTAGACCGGGCCCTTTCCAAGTGCCTCGCCCGGGAAGGACATGTACGAGATGGTGCTTAATAGTGTGGCGAACAAGGAGACCCCGATAAGCAAGGGATTCATGTTTCCAGAACCGACAAAATATTCGCTCGTGTCCTTTTGTTTGCGGGAGAACCACCAACCTAAAAAGAGCGTCGAGAGGGCGTAGGTCGCGATTATGAACCAGTCGATCGCTTGCAGGCCGTTTCCAGTCGCTTCGGTTGCGAGTGTACCGGTGTCAGCTGCCTGGGCAATGACGGGGAACAGGAACACGATTGCCAGGAGTCGGCGTGAGTTAAACGGAGAGAGCCTGGGAGATGCCATTGATTGCATGGGTTTAGGATCTCATTAGCTCCTCTTTCTAGAATAATTCAAGATGCTTGTCGCTAAACGCGTTTAACAAAGCCACACTGTGAGGTACTGTCCTCCTCCTGGAGGAAATCTCCAGATCATCAACCGCTCAACGCGTTTAGCGTCAATGTGATCGTTATACGTATTTCACCACACATGTTTTTACAGGACACCCAGTTAATACCCTAAACATTTTGAATGAATAAAACGCCTATCAGTAACCACTCCTCTATATCCGCTGAAGAACAATCCAGATTTTTTCGCTTCAGAATTGATATGTTCCTATCCGCTTTATAATCTGGATGTTTTCTCACCCTAAATTCTCATCCGTACTCCATATGAAGAAGTCCTCTTTTGCTTTGTCCCTAGTTGTATATGTTGTTTCATTACTGGGTCTTTCCGCTGCCGATGAGCCTCCCAATGTTCTTTATATCTTCACCGATGATCAATCAGTTCGGACGCTGAGCTGTTACCCGCAATCCTTCGATTGGGTTCGAACACCCAACATCGACCGCCTGGCGTCACAGGGCGTCCGCTTCTCCCGGGCCTACATGGGGTCCTGGTGTTTGCCATCCCGCTTGATTGCCCTGACCGGGAAATATGCATTCACGGCAGAATCAATGCGGATGGTTGGACCATATCCGGGATGTGAATACGACTACCGGCAGCTTCCCTTCTGGCCCAGTTACTTCAGGAAGAATGGATATACCACCGCTCAAATCGGAAAATGGCACACGGGAACGGATACCGGATTCGGGCGAGATTGGGACTACCAGGTGGTGTGGAATCGTCCCCGGCATCTGGATAATATCTGGAATTATTACTTCGACCAGAAAATCGAAGTGAACGGTGCACCTGCCATCATGATTCCCGGGTATTCAACGGACAACTACACGAATTGGGCGGTTGATTACATCAAAGGACAAACGCGAGAGGAAGGAAAACCCTGGTACCTCTGGTTGTGCTTCGGCGCTACCCATTCAGACTACGAGCCTGCTCACCGGCATCGAGGCGAATACGCCGACGTAGAAGTACCTGTTCCAGCCGATATCTATCCACCCCGTCCCGGGAAACCGAAGTATATGCAGGATTATATTTACTGGAAAGAGGGCAAATCCGGTCAGCCGGAAATCACGAACAGACAGGGCATTTACAGCAACACCCTGAAGGATATGGTCAGGCAGTATCACCAAACGGCCCTGGGTATTGACGAAGCGGTGGGTCGCTTGATGGCCGTTCTGGAAGAAACCGGCCAACGGGAAAACACTCTGGTAGTATTTTCTTCAGACCAGGGCATAGCTTGGGGGCAGCATGGATTCCAGATTAAACTTGCCCCTTATGACGCCAACATCCTGGCCCCCTTGATTGTCAGCATGCCTTCCCGCTTCAAGTCCGGCACGGTGGTGGCACCTGCCGTTTCCCATCCGGACGTGGTGAGAACTATTTTCAGCGTGGTCGACATGGAGCTTCCCTGGGAAATGGATGGGCACGACCTAACCCCCTTGCTGAAGGATCCCAATGCGGAATGGAATCATCCGGCCCTGGTTTCCTACACCACACTTAAGTGGGGCAGTGATACCGAGACCATTCCCACCGAACCCGAGAATCTTTTTGGCGGCAATGGCACGGTGCCCTGGTATGTCATGTATACCCGAGGGGATCGCTACAAATACGTCCGCACCATGGTGAAAGGCGACATGGAGCAACTCTACGACATCAAAACCGATCCGGAGGAGCTGACCAACCTGGCCTTATCGCCGAAATACCGCGATCAATTAATCAAAATGCGCAAAGCCACCGTAGCTGAGCTGAAGCGGACAAATGCGCCGTTTCTGGATGCGATGCCGGAGGTGGAGTAGTGCATCTCCTAAGAATTGACCTCCAGGAAATTTATAGAAGTAAATAAACAATCATTGGGAAATGCGAATCTGCCACCGGGCCGTCCGGCAGGGCGATTGGAAACTCGTGTGGGGAGCCAGTGAGATGAGATGGGAACTCTATAACCTGAAGGACGATCGCTCCGAAAGTCGCGGCCTTGCCGTGAAGCAGCCCGAACGCGTAGCCTCAATGGCGAGTGATTGGGAGGCTTGGTGGAAGCGGATTGAAAACTGAGTTTTTAAAAGGGGATCGTATTGTTGATTTATGCAGTCTACTCGGGATGAATCGTGTTCAGCACTTCGATCGTGTCAATGAGGCTGAGGCCGGTGTGATATCCGGGGTCAGCGTCGGCCGTGGCGGGAATGACAGAAACAGGATTCCCTGACGCATCGCGGGTCTGGTAGGCCATCAAATGCAGGTCGGGACGAACGAATTTGAGGAAGGCGTTGTGGCAGTCGCGGAAGATGCGGCTGCACAGGGCCTTTTCTGTTTCATCATCAGCTGACGCCAGGCAGTAGGCGGCTGCTCGAATCGTTTCGGGCAAGTTCCACCAGGGCATGTCTGTGTTCAGGTGTTTACGCGTGACGAGGTCGAAGGCCTTGGAGATGCCGCCGGAACCCTCGATGTAACCGTTGTTGAAGTTGCGCTCCAACACAATGGGGAGCTGCTTTCTGATTTTGTCGATGCGCTCATTCTGATCCTCATCCGCGTCACCGGATTCATTGGCCGCATGAATGAATTTCATCGCGAGGCCAACGAACTCGAGCGAGTGGCCGGGGTCGGAGAGAAGGACGCCGGCATCGTCACGGTAGGGCTGACCTTCTGTGTCGACGCCTTCGAAGAAGTCACCTTCCTCAAGACCACGGACTCGGCCATCCAGGCTGACGTAGGACGAGAGTTCGTGTTCGATGATCGCGATGCCTCTCTCGATCCCGGTTGGATGTCTCGACTGGACGAGCAGCGCGGCACTTCCGATCTGAATCATGAACGGGCCGTGCGCATGGTAGCCTGACCTGGGTTCGGTCGGATTCTTTGGGTCGAGCGAGATCTGGTCGGTCTGAAAGGTATTGTCCCAGATCGCCTCTTCGACTTCGTCTATATACTCGCAGGCCTCCAAGACGGCTTCGTCATCACCCAAATAGCGTGCGGCCGCGAACATGCCTTTGCTCGAGAAGAGGTCGCTGAAACCGAAAGCTTGTGACGTGTCGGTCGGGACGGGCCTGCCGGAAGGGTCCAGTTGAAACGGTGTGCCATCCGGGTACATGAAGAATGAGAGATGACCCTCGTTGCGATCGCGCATTCGGCGCAGCTGATCGAGTACATCACGGGTGATGCTGCGAAGTCGCTCGACCAGGTCGTCTTCACCGCGCGAAGACAACCAACGCGCGTGGCCAGCCAGTGCCTCCAGTGCGCGTCCCTGAATCCAGCCGTAGACCGCCTGCTTCCCGCGAACAGGATCGTCCGCGTCGAAATCCTGCCCGGTGATCAGATCGAGCTTGGTATTTACGAAGGGATAGGCGGGATCGTATCGATCAGCGATGGCGCGCATGACGGTAGTGCACATGACCGCATAGTCGGAGCAGACTGCTTTCAGATCGGCGTCGGATGGGTCTTCGGGAATGGAGGTGCCGAGGTAAGTCATAATAACAAAGTCCTACCTTAAAAAAATAATATTTACTCCTGCAGCGGTACAACTTCCGCACTGTTGTGGACGATGCCGAGGGTTGCGTTGGGGTCTTCAGCTAGACGGAAAGTAAGATATTCCGCAAGATCAGACGGGCGCAGATGGCGAAATCCTAATTTTTCAACTGTTTCCTTAGGAATTCCTTCTGTGACAAGTGTTACATTAACGGCTCTTTTTGAAGAATTTAAATAGAGCGCCGCCGTTATACTGAGCACGTCATGACCGCTTTCTGGATCTGCTGCCAAGGCGAGCAACTCATGGTCACTGAGTTTGGCCAGTTCGACCGTTTCGGGGTGGGTCGGGCTGACGCCTTCGGTGCAAGGCGAGATGAGAATGACTTCCCCGCCTTGTTTTGTGCAATGAACAGTGGAGAATAGTCCTTTGGTGGCTTGAAAGAGATCGTGGTCACACGGAAATGAACTGGATAGGGTAATATCCGTCTTTTCCTTGAAAGGCACACCGAATACCTTTTGTCCCCATTGAATGCCTTCGCGGTGAGCTTCAATAAAATGCCCGGCGACAATGCGCACCACGTTTCCCTCTCGGTCGAGGACGGTGTTCACGATGAAATCCAAGCCGGTTTCGTGGGCAAAGTCCTCCATCTCCTCGCGGCAGGGTGTGTCGATCTTGCCCAACTGCTGCTCTGTTGCACCGAGCAGGTGCATCTGTCCGACGGAGTGTTCCCCGGCCACACCGGGTAGAAGTATCTTCGCTCCTCCACTCCATCCGGTAGGATGATGGGGTAAAATATTGCCCACCCCAATGGCGACATCCGCCTCCATGACAGTTTTGTTGATCCAAATGTCGGTGCCTCGACTTGTAGTACCACAGGGAACCAGGTTGTCTGTATTGAGACAGTCATGGTTGGTGACTTTGATTCGGTTGGTGACTCCGGACCCATATTTATCCTCCAACTCCTCCTCTGTCATAGCCCGGTGGGTACCCGTGGCGATGATGAGTTCGAGGTCTTTGTCGGGTACTCCACCCGCATTGAGTTCGTCAAGAATGATTGGAATGATTTCTTTAGTCGGGGTCAATCGGGTTGCGTCATCACCCATGATGACCACCCGATCGCCTGTTTTTACGATATCACGCAGGGGCTTGGCACCGATGGGTACTGCCAGAGCTCTGTAGAGTTCCTGGCGTGTCTCCACGATTGGCATCTCGCCGGGTTGAAGGATAAAGGAAACACGGGAGGAATCGATATCCAGAGTGATGGTTTGTGGGCCGTATTGAATTTTATAGTGTTTGATCACGTAATTTGAAACTGGAAGAATTTGTTACTATTCACGCGCAGTGACGCTGGGATGCGGAATTTATACCTTCGGTAAATGATAACTAAAAATGTATCCTTTCACCAAATTGTAAAACCCCCACCTCAGCGGCTGTGCCGCTATACCGAACGCAGTGACATCACCCTAC
>JAPUIL010000003.1 GCA_027297085.1 Verrucomicrobiota bacterium
GACGGCTGCCCCTGGGATATTGAACAAACTCATCAATCCCTCGCGGTTTGCCTGATTGATGAATGCTGCGAACTGCTGGAAACGATCGATTCCCTCGATATGGAACATATGCGGGAAGAATTGGGCGATGTGCTCCTTCAAGTGCTTATGCACGCCCAGATTGCCAGCGAGAACGGCACTTTCGATTTCGATGCGGTTTGTGACGAAGTGAATGAGAAATTGATTCGCCGTCATCCGCATGTGTTCGGTTCTGGTGACCTGAGTTTGGAAGACTCTGCAGCCGTGTTGGAAAAGTGGGACGAAATAAAGGCAGCCGAAAAGAAGAACGGAAAACAGCCGGAAGGAAAGGTCTTTAAGAACCTGCCTCCTGCGCTACCTTCTTTGCTTCGCGCCCGGGATGTTTATAAACAGATTGAAAAGAAGGACCTGGATCCTGGGAGTTCTGCAAATCGCAAAATAATTGAAGGAGTTGCGCAAACGCTGACAGAAGAAACCGCGGGCCGAGCTTTGTTTGAAACAGCGGCTGCCTGTAGAGTGGCCGGGATCGATCCCGAGTCGGCTTTGCGCCGCTATGTTAATCAAATAGTGGAATCGATTGAAGAAAGACACCGAGACTAATTTCCAAACCGTGCAAACGGCTGACGGGCCCATAATGGTCCCGTACGTAATTCGTCGCTCCAGTCGCTCGCGTCGCATCTACATTAGCCTGGATGAACAAAACCAGGCGTTGCTGACTGTGCCGATGCGTGCAACCTTGAAAGCAGCGGTTTCATTTCTCGAGCAGTGTGGCGATTGGCTGGTTGAGCAAATGGCCAAGACGCTACCTTCGAAATCCATTTTGCAGTACTTGCGAGATAAACCGGTTCTCACACTCAATGGCGAACGCTGCCGAGTCACCTTTGCCTTCACTAATCGGTGTCCATATTGTAAATACAATAGTGAAAGTGGAGAAGTTGTTTTGCGATTTGATCACCATGCCATAAACGAAATCAGAATTCGAGAAGCATTAAAAAGCCTTGCGAAACAATGCCTGACCGAACGATTGGAGTATTTGTGTGACACTAAATCCATTCAGCGGCCTGGCCGCGTGACTGTTCGCGATCAATCAAGCCGATGGGGATCCTGCTCTACTTCGCGCGGGATTTCGCTCAACTGGCGACTGATATTTCTGCCTGCGCGATTGCAGGATTATGTGATTCTACATGAGTTGGCTCACCTGAAAGAGATGAATCACACTCGGTCATTCTGGAGCTTATTGAAGACTTACGACTCGCGTAGCTCCGATCATGACAAACGATTGAATGAAGTTGGCCGGACCATTATTTCCCTGGGACAATCCGCATGCTGAAACAGGAAGACACGCATGCCTCGGTTGCTCAACTGAAGCCCTTTCTATCTCACCTTGAAATGGAAAGACGATTGTCGGCCTATACGGTTCGGAACTACGGGCAGGCGATTCGGGATTTTTCTAACTGGATGAGAGAAAATACTCACTGGGATGGTGAATGGGAACATTTGTCGGCAACGCATCTTAAAAGATTCTTGATCGAGCGTCAGGGAACGCATTCAAGGCGAACCATTCATAATCATTTTTCTGCTTTAAAAACCTACTCAAGATTTCTTCAGACCAAGAAGTTGATCGTTAAGAATCCATTCACGGGTATTACTTTGCCGAAGCTCGATAAACCGTTGCCAAAGTTTTTGACCGAAAAGCAAATGAGTCAACTTTTGGCTGGGCCGATGCGCTTACTTGAAAACGAGAGTCTTGAACCGTTCCTGGCTTGGAGAGATCGGCTGGTGCTTGAGTTATTGTACGGGGCGGGACTGCGCGTGAGTGAGTTAGCCGGGCTCAACTATGGCGCCATAGATTTTAGCCTTGGAGTGGCTCGAATTCTTGGAAAGGGTAACAAAGAGCGACTTTGTCCTCTGGGTAAAATCGCCATGTTGGTGCTTGAGAAATTCCGGCAGGAATTTGCCACAAAATCGGGATATGTTGATGCTGTAGTGTTGGGTAACAAGAAGACTCGCATCCGAGTACGGCAGGTTCAGCTACTTGTTAAAAAGTATTTGGCCCTTGCGGATCTTCCTTTGGATCTGACGCCGCACAAGATCCGCCATTCTTTTGCGACCCATCTATTAAATCACGGTGCTGACCTGCGTCTGGTGCAGGACCTGTTGGGACATTCCAGTTTGTCTTCAACTCAGATCTATACGCATGTTACTTTGGGTCGGTTGAAAGATGCACATAATAAAGCGCATCCACGAGCCTAATGAGAATATAACCCTTCGAGTTTTTAGAAGTGCAATATTGGGTGCTAGAGGATTTGAAGTTTATCCCCAAGGTAAACCGTACCGCTTTCTACAATCTGACAATAAATACCTCTCAAGTTTAGAGGAAGGTGCTCCGGAAGATTGATCCACTTTAGAACATCTTTGCCTAACTCACGGGCGAACTTGGCACAGGCATCGTTGTAAACCGTGCTTACTTCCAGAATAGCGCTTCCGATTTGAAAACGAGCAGCGGGCGAAAACTCTTCGGCAGGCAAATCTCTATCCACAATAATATTATCCCCCGGGTGGTAGTCGTTATTTTTTTCCTCCTGCAACAACTTGAGAATGCGGGCATTGCAAACGGCGACTTGAACGCGAGGATCCGGATCGCCATTTTCGAGATACATCCAAGTTTTCCAGATCCATCTATCCCCGAGGACGCCTTTATTTTTATCGAGCTCAATTGTAAGTGGATGTTCGCGCACTCCTAAGTCTTTTCGAATACAAAGAGAAGTTACTTTGTTACTGTAGGGTTCGGAATCGAGTGACGTTCGAAGTAAAGTAAGGCGTGCGTCGGAGATCATTGATTAATATTGAGCGTGATCGAATACCCAGTCGCGGTTACTGCGATTGAAACGATGATAATCTCTTTTGGGGAATGTATTCAAAAACTGGATTCCATACTGTTTTGAAAATACCCTTGAATCGAGTAGAGTTATAAAGCCGCGGTCATCCTTCTTGCGAATGAGCCGACCAATGCCCTGGCGGAATTTGATGAGCGCGTCGGGTAAGGTTAGCTCCATGAAGGGGCTTTTGCCCTGCTCTTTGATCCAGTCACTCTTGGCTTCAGCGACCGGGTGAGATGGGTTCTCAAAGGGAAGCCGAGTGACTATTACCTGCGTCAAGGCTGGTCCGGGAACATCTACGCCGGACCAAAAGCTTTCAGTACCCAAAAGAACACCGTTCCCGGACTTTGCGAATTCGTGGGTGAGTTCCGAGCGCGAATAGTCTCGTCCTTGCTGAAACATGGGTCGGCCCAGGTTTTCCAACTCAGCTTCTATACGTCGGGCGATTTGGTTCAGGTCGTAGTAGTTGGTGAACAGCACCAGGCTTCCTCCTTCCACTTGTTCCACGCAGAAGAGAATCATTTCTTCCATGTAATCGAGGTCCTGGCGTCCATCTTTTATGCTGGGTGGCGGGGCATCATCGGCCACGAAAACTTGAACGTGATTATCGTAATCGAAAGGAGAAGTTACCTGGAAAGCCATTTCCTTTTCCGCCCCGACCTGATTCTGGAAATTATCCATGTTTGCACCTGCCGCCAGTGTGGCGCTCGTCAGCAATACACTTGTTCCCCGCATGAAAAGACTCTGCTTTAAGTATTCGGCCACGTCGATGGGTGCGCTGCGAAGGTAAACGGTTTTACCGGCCCGTCCTCCGCGTTCAACCCAGTAAACTTGATCCTCCAGTGACTGACTGATAAATTGTCTGATACCGTTGCAGAGATCGGTCAGGCGATCGTGCTGATCTTCTACGATGGACTTTTCGGGTCCGTCATCCAAATGAATCGCGATTTCCTTTATTCGAATAATCAGTCCCCGAATTTGTGGCAGAATAGCCGGGTCCAGCCAATCCGGTTTATAGATGCGGGCAATTTCGCGCTTTTCCAAAAATAGTTGCCGTACCTGGCTGAAGAATACATCGGCTTCGTTGCGGACTCGTTCCACCAGATTGCAATCGCCGGTAGTACCATGGCGTTTTAGAAGTCCTTTTTTCCGTTTCGGATTATAAAGAAATGATAA
>JAPUIL010000030.1 GCA_027297085.1 Verrucomicrobiota bacterium
ACATTGTTTTAACAACGCTTCCATCTTCGCCCAAGCTTCGCTGGACACGTCGCTTGATACCTCTACGAGGTAACTGGATTACTAACGCGAACAGGATACTATGAATAGAGTCTTTTGAATTCTAGCTTCGGCGCTCCGAAATTAATTAGAAGTCCGGTTTTGTAGTTACCCGCTTTCAGATAATTGATGAGCTGTGCTGAATGTTCCGGACATAGCTCCTTGACAGCTTTTAATTCCAGAACGACTTCATCAGATACTATCACGTCAGCAAAATACTCTCCAATATATTGATTTCTAAAGAGGACTTCGACTTTCTGTTCCAGGTTGCTTTCCAAGCCAATCTCATCGAGAACCAGCTTCAGGGCTCTTTGATAGATCTTTTCCAGAAAGCCAAATCCAAGTTCATTGTGAACATCGTAGGCCGCTTTAATAATAAGTGAGGTAAGTTTATTTTCCATCTGCTATAGATAGGAATCTCAACCCAAGTGTTTCAAAAAGTCGAGATGTGATGAAGAGCAAGGCGCAGTCTGCAAGCAAGTGCAGGAGCGTAGAACACTACGTGACCAAGCGGGTTGCGGGCTGGAACACAGCTCTTCGTGCATGTCGGTTTTAGCATTCGAAAGTGCATTTTTGAAACTTAACTTTTTGTGAGGTTACCAAAAGCTATACTAATTCCCATAACACACTGTATTTTAACTATTTACTGCCTGTACTTCCGAAGGCGTTTGAAACGTTTGGGTCAACACTATGCTTCAACCAAATCCTGTTTGAGCTCTGCTCAATCCTGTTGCCGGAAGGCATCCAGTCACGCAGTGGCGATGTTTGAAAAGTATATATTGACATTAAATTTATTATTCCTGCAGTCCACTATTGCACTTTAGGCAGGTTTAACTTAGAGATATTCAGCCGGGCCGCCATGGCCCGCCTTCCATCTCCAATATAAATTCAACCATCCAATCAGAAGGACTCCCCTATGGCAGCATCAAAGAAAATCAATCGGCGTACCATGCTACAACTTGGCTTGGGTGTCACAGCGGGAACGGTAAGCAGTGGACTCAGCCATCTGCATGCAAAACCGGACTCCTGCAATCTCTCCCCCGAACAAATCATGGGACCGTTTTATCCCATCCACGAACAGGACGATAAGGACCTGGATCTTACTCGGCTTAAAGGTCACACAGAACGCGCAAAGGGAGAAGTCATCTGGGTGCGCGGCAAGATTCTGGACGAAGACTGCAATCCGGTTTCCGGGGTTTTCATTGAAATCTGGCAGGCCAATGCCGCTGGTCGTTACAGTCATGAAAAAGACAAGAACCCCGCTCCTCTGGATCCAAACTTCCAGAGCTGGGGCCAAACGGTGACTGATGACAAGGGCAACTATGGTTTCAAAACCATTAAACCCGGTCCCTATGCTTTGAAATTTCTGGACGACGGTGAAGCTGACGAAGATGCCGGCTACCGCACGCCTCACATTCATTTCAAAATTTCACAACGAGGCTACCATGAGTTGGTAACGCAGTGCTACTTTCCGGGCGAACCATTGAACGAAGTGGACGGCCCCTTGCAGGATTTTTCGGCGGAGGATCAGGCGAAACTGACGGTGATTCCTCAGCCAGGAAAAAAGAATGTGTTCCAGTTCAATCTCTCACTCAAGAAAGTGCAGAGCACAACGATGGATTCCGATACCCTGGAAAGCTACGTCGGTAAGTATAAGATCAAAATTAAAAAAACGGAACGAACCTATATTGTCACCCGGGACGGCCACCAACTCTACGTCGAGATCGATGAGTACTTCCCCAAGGTGGAAATCAGACCACTTTCCAATGGACGGTTTTCTTTCAGCTCTCGAAGTTTTGGCAAAGAGATTTCTTTCAACACTGGCAAAGCTGGCAAGGTGAAAAGTCTGACCATTCACCAGAAAGAGGAGGATGATCTTCAAGGGAAGAAAATCGGATAGATCCTTCTGTGGAATTGATTCAAGTGTTACAGTCGATGGGATCGGCTAACGAAGCCCAGTATGTTGTTTTGGTTTCAACTTTCCGTCGTGTCGTCATGATCGGTGGGTCTTTGATGGCAGTACTATTGATTGTCAAACCGTCCTTTGGACGAAAGGGAAAAAGAGATTTAACCACGAATGGACACGAATAAACACGAATAATTAATGCTTCCGAGGAGTCGACGACATGGTCCGCCGTCGCTTATCTAAGCTCTTCTGAAACAGGACTAAAATGTAGCCATGGTCAGCCTGCCCGACATAGCCTTGCCCCGAGCCTGGGTGAGACCATGGATGGGTTTAACGGTCTTATGTCCGTAAACTTACAGATAAATCAATGGAGTCACCCGTGCTTCGCGGGCAGCTACGCAGGGCTGGCCACCATTGCTACATCCAGTTTTAGACTCCTAAAACCAGGACCTTCCTGGAGACATCGCTATGGCGAGACGCGACCGGATGCCAAGTAGACCGGAAGCCTGTACCAAACAAAATTCAGAAAATTCGTGTTAATTCGTGTCCATTCGTGGTTAAGATTGTATAAGCTTTTCATTTCTTTAAGTCCTTGAATTCGAACTCAACCCAAAAACTATGAGAACTCCGCGTCGAATAATTTTGTCTTCAATAACCATCCTTTGTATCACATTTTTCATGACAGCCTGGAGTGCCGAAGTGGACCTCGACAAACTGGGACAGGAAGGCGTCGAAACTCTGCAACAGTACATTCGGGTCGATACCATTAATCCCCCGGGCAATGAGTCGCGGGCGGTGGAGTTTTTTGCCCGGATTTTTAAGAAAGAAGGTATTGCTTACGAATCAGCCGAGTCCGCTCCGGGTCGCGGGAATATCTGGGCTCGATTGGAAGGTGGCTCGGAGCCGGCGTTGGTCTTGTT
>JAPUIL010000300.1 GCA_027297085.1 Verrucomicrobiota bacterium
TCGCTCGCGCGCAAGAACGCCAAGGATCTCGTCGTGATGGGTAATCGAAGCCCAGCGTTCAAGGACACGAGCGTCTTGTTTCGGGAAGCTCCTAAGTTCCGCCGCGACCCCGGGCTCGTCCTGGTCTTCGAGAAGAGGCCAAACGCTCAGGATCCGTTCTGCATGGATCCGTTGGTGATAGTTCGCCGCTCGTTCTTCCTCGATGCTGGCGGGAGCGTGAAGGCGGAGACGCCCGGTGAAATCGCCATCCTGATGACCATGGAGGCATCCAAGAGAAGCCTCACGGTGGGCTATGTTTGGTCGGGCGTGAGGCACCGGTCGCCTAACAAGTCGAGTGAGAGAACGGCGGCTAACGCCGCCGTTCTCTCCTCTCTGGCGTTATCTCAAAATAAAGAGATTGACATGTATGCATGTATTGTGCATATTGATATGCATGAGAACGACATTGAATATAGATGATATTTTGATGAAGCAAGCAATCCGGTTGACCGGAGTCAAGGAGAAGACAGCGCTAGTTAGAATGGGTCTTGAGTCCTTGGTTCGTAGTGCAAGCAGTAGGCGCCTTGCTGAGCTTGGGGGAACTGAGAAGTTGTTGAAGCCAATAAAAAGGCGTAGATAAGCTAGTATGATATTGGTGGATACGTCTGTGTGGGTTAATTACCTTCACTCGGGAAGCTCTAGGTTGGAAGAATTATTGCTTGAGGTTGAAGTAGTATCTCATCCCTTCATAATTGGTGAGTTAGCTAGTGGTGGCATCAAGAATAGGAAAGAATTTATTTCATTGATTCAGGCGCTACCTGTTACTCCAGTAATAACGGATGAAGAGTTTATGCACTTCCTTGAATCTAATAAGCTTTTTGGGATAGGTGTAGGATTTGTTGATATTCATTTATTAGGATCTGCTAGAATGGCTCAAGTGTTACTATGGACAGAAGATAAAAATCTTTTGAAGATTGCTAAGGATATGAGGGTATCTTATGTTTGAAGTGCTTAGGAGATAACAGTTGTAGTAATTTCTGTTACGCTACGCTTCACAGAAATACCACACTTCAGGCGTTGTAGAAAAAGAATAGTGAATACGGTTTCGAGAGCAGTCATCGCCCATTGATTCATAGAGATCATCGGAGAGAAAAGAAAAACGAATCGACTATCGCAGAGCGCCTCGGAACAATTTAAATAACCAATCGCATGTCACCGGTTCCAGACAGCATTCGGAACGAAAGAAAAAAGAGAGAATCCCCCAGTAGAGACTTGTCCGAAAGCTTGAAACTGATACCAATAGAAATCGATCGCATCTACTGATTCATGAACCCTCAACCGAAAACCCCAAGCTACAACCAGACGTGTGACCAAATCGCGAGCTGCTACGCCGCTCACGATTAGTCCTCTTGACGTTGTATAGAGAATGAAAGTCGACAAGCGCACGTAATAGCGCACGCTTTCGCCCATGACCACAATCAGTGCCACAAACGCCAGAAATAAGCTTTATTCACTCATTGATGAAGCCAATGAGTCGCATATTCCTATCCAAATCACGGGCAAGCGAGGAAACGCAGTATTAGTGTCTGAAGAAGACTGGAATGCCATTTCCGAAACGATTCACCTGAGCACGATCCCCGGCATGTCGGAATCGATCAAAGAAGGAATGAATGAAAAAATTGAAGACTGCAGTGACAAGCTTGAATGGTAGAATATAAGCTAGTCTACACAAAGCAGCCTCAAAAAGATGCAAAGAAGATCAATAGAGGTAATTTAAAGGAGAAGGCTTCTGCATTGTTAGAGATCCTGCAGATTGATCCCTTCCAAAATCCGCCTGAATACGAAGCACTCGTTGGTAATTTGGCCGGTGCTTATTCACGACGAATCAATATCCAACATCGACTGGTCTACCAAGTCCTTGAAGAAAAAAAAACAGTGAAGGTAATCAGAATGTGGACACACTATGGAAAATAGGAGCCAACAAGACGTGTGACCAAATCGCGAGCAGCCTCGCTGCCCACGATTAGTCCACTAGGCGTTCTGAGAAAATTATGAAATGGAATCCGAGAGTTGCATCAAAAGCTGACATTCCTCAACTCAACGACTTAATCCCTCGTTCATCATTTGCTTTACAGCAGGATGTTTATAGTAGGGAGAAGACAGAGGCTGCCCTTGGGCCGGTCTTCGGAGTTGATGTGCAATTGATCGAAGATGGAACTTACTTTGTGGTCGAAGATAAAGGAAAGATCGTTGGATGTGGAGGTTGGAGTTTTCGTAAATCGCTATTTGGTGGTAATGATGAAAGAACAGAGCCTGACCCCAGGCTTGATCCAAAAGTTGACTCTGCTCGCGTAAGGGCTTTTTTCATTGACCCTGACTACGCACGTCAAGGAATTGGAAGTGCGATAATGAAAGAATGTGAAGATGCTTTGATTGCAATGGGGTTCGCGCACGTAGAGATATCAGCTACCTTAGTTGGGGAGCCATTATATGCGAAATTTGGATATAAGTCAGTTGAGCACTATGAAATACCATTGGAGGGGGCGAAACCAATGGATGTCGTCAAGATGACGAAAACAATTAAACAAAACCAGAACCAGGTAGTTCACTCAATTCCGAGTAGCCACTCCTCGCCTACTCTCCGTGAGTGACTTTATCGTTCTGCATGAAACAAATCCACGTTTCAACTCGAGGCCAATGGCGAAGGTGGTTGGCTGAGAATCACGACAAGAAAGAGACCGGAATCTGGCTGGTTTTCCACAAGAAGGAGACGGGCAGACCCTCACTTGAGTATGAAGAATCCGTGGAGGAAGCCCTATGCTATGGTTGGATCGACAGCATCATTAAGAGAATTGGGCCAGGAAAAAGTGAGCCAGGAAAAAGTGGTCAAACTTAGAATTTAAACATGCGATGCCTGGAAGAACTTTCTTTTAGGTCTATTTCCTTTTTTGTTTTTAAGTATTTAGGAAAAGTAGAATCCGGGTAGATTCTCCTACAAGTTTACCAGCTGACATAGGGTGTCAAAAACCCGATCTACTGGAACATCCGACCAATCGGTGATCGTTGATTGTATGTTGGCATTCCTGGGACTATCCAGGGGGTAAGCGCCGTATTTCTCGATTTTGGTGGGGCCGAATAGAGCAATGGTCGGTTTGGCCAGGGCTGCTGCGATGTGCATGGGGCCGGTGTCGTTGGCGATTACTACTCTGGCTCCCTTTATCAGGCTGATCATTTCCGGGATAGAAGTCTTGCCAGTGGTATTAAAAAAACAGGGTTCGTTTTCTAATGCTTGCGAAGGAATTGCTATGTGGCTGTCCCACACCACATTTTGCCCAGGCATTTCCTTCAATATACGTTGTGTGAGCTCCCTGAAATGAGGCCACTCCTTTTCCTTTCCACGACTGTGTGGCAGCAAAAGGATAGGTGGAGTTTCGGTCAGAGCGGGTTCAATGGTATCAAGTGGTGGAGTATCGAAGGCTACCGGACTACCAAGCTTGGCAGGCTTCCCGAGGGCTGGCAGGAATTGCAGGAAGGTATCAACTTGGTGAGGATTCGGATTGGGCGGGAGATCAACAATACGGTTGCAGAAAATACCGGATCCTTCCCGTGCATCCTTGCGGCCTATTTTGAGCTTCGATCGTGCAGCGGCTACCATGAGGCCAGTACGAAACTGTGCTTGAATATCCAATACCGCGTCGTAGCGTTTTCTGCGGATTTCCCGCAACAGTTTACAAAATCCCAATGGACCGCCTTTCCGTTTGAAAATGATTAGATTATCGACGGCCTTGCAATGCTCTACGATTGGAGCGAAGCGGTCGCTCACCAGGAAATCTATCTCTGTTTCCGGAAAGTGATCTCGAATGGTCTGTGTGACCATCAGGGCATGCATCACATTGCCCAATGATGAAGGGCGAATGATAAGTATGCGTTTTATTTCCACGAGTCTATCAATTCGCCACCAAGGTAGCTCCTACATTTTAGTTCGGGCTTTTCAAGAGTAGGAGTTACTGTTATTCTGCGTTGCACTTGTAGATGTGTCGCTGCGCTCGGCAGCTGACTATTTTTTATCCATTGTCTCTTCGTTAAGCCTAGTTGCACTCATTCGTTGGGTGATCAGCTACAAGGTTTTTTTGTAAAGGGCCGGATTCAACTCCGGATCGTTATACATCTTGAACTGGAAGTAGACACGAAATCCGAGGGATCCATCTTTGCAAGCTTCGAGCAGGTTATTCAAAGCTGATTTTAAATCCTCAATCTGTTGTTTGATGACTCCCAGTTTGAAAGTGCATTTTTCAATATGCTCTTCGCTGGCGTCTTCGCGATCGACTTCCTCCTGCATATGAAACTCTTTCAATGACATGATTGATAGGCGATCAATTATGGAACCCGGAGTTTCGCTGTTCATCTGGGTATTTTCAGTAAAATGGTCGCCGAATAAACCAAAGAGGTGCTTGTCCATCTTTTCGATAAAATCGTTTCGCTCTTGATTGTTACGGTCGATTGCTCGTTTGGCTTTGTAGACGAACTCGAATCCTTTGTCCTCTCGCCGTGCGTCATCCTCGTGGTGCCAGAGCGTGAAATTGCGCTTATGGTTTTGTTCGACCAGATTGAGCAGCGGATCGGAGGCCGTCACTTCACATGTTTCTTTGTGCCAGCGTGCAGTGAGCTCCTTTTGTTGAGCTGTGATCGTATTCGGATTTAATGAGTCGTCCGCCATTGGAAATAATCGGGTAGATTTTTAGAATGAAGTCGAACTGAAAATATTTTCGCTTAGCAATTAAACGGGCGGAGAATTGAGGAGTTAGGAATGGCTATGGATTCGCCAGCGGACTGCGTGTTTTGAGTTTTGCAAACCGGGAGAAGTCGCGATCGGCGGTAAATAGTTCCTGAACACCATGGTGAACACAAATCGCTGCAATCCGTGCGTCATGGATCATGGGTCCAACGATCTTACCCTGGGTGGCAAGTTGTTTTAAAACATCAAAGTAACCTGTGTCTTCTCCGATCATTTCGCAACCAGGTGAATGGATCCATACATCCATCGCTTCTAGCGCAAGCGAAAGAGGGCTTGGTGGATCGAAAATTCTTGGATGGGTCGTTATTGCCAGGAACTCATGTACGCATGGCCATGGGATGCACCACCTTGTACCACCTTCTGATAGACCTCTGAGAGTTTGGATCGCCTTCGAGTGAAAATCCGAATCTTCGCGATGGGCGTAGACCAGCAAGTTTGTATCAACCGAAATCATGAGCCGTGACCATCGTAGGCCGCGTCGCGTATTTGATTCCAAGACTTTCCCTTGAATTCTTTGGATAGCCCATTACCGCTAAAAGTAACTGGATGGACCTTGAAACCCTCACGCGCGGACCGTTCTTCGATGACTTTGCGAAGACCTTCTTCTGTAAGACTGCGAAGTGTCAGACCCTGATCATGGGCTAACTGCTTTGCTTTCATCAGGAGAGCATCCGAAATTTCAATGGTTGTCTTCATGGCGCCATTGTTGCCCATTTAGCCATATTGTCAAACCCATATATATGGGTCTCTGGAAAAATCCACTTACCAGGGTGCCTTGTCGATTCCGAGCTGTTTGAGGACCTCAGGTGGAGGGCCGTCGAAGGTGGTAAGGGCGAAATTACCCACGTAGCCAATATCCGTCATGCCAATATTGGTTGTATAGTAACCACCGAGAGTAAGGTTTCTGAATTTGGCAAAAAACCGGGCTCCGTTTTCAAACTCGGGCAACGCCTCGGGCTGAAAGCAAATGTCGTCGCAAATGGCGGTTTGTTGAACTTCCTTCAATTCATGGAAATCCTTGCGGAAGCGGCGTTGGGATTCGCGATCGATCCAGGCCAGACCATCTAAAATAATAGCACGGTCGGCTTTTTGGTCGTCGTATGGAGCGCTGATCCACTCATCAATGAAGTCCGGGACATGCACTTCGGTTGCACTGGGAGAATCTTCGCTTGTGCGGGGTAAAATTATATCAGCCAGGGTGGAAGTTGTGCGGAGTTGGCCCGGCGTCATGGATCGATCCCAGGGAACTTCTCCGGTCAACATATTTGGATCGGTACCAAAACCTTTGAGAAGCGGATCAGTCTGGCCGAAAGATTTGGCATCCAGGAGGTGAACCGTTGCGGATGCAGCGAGCATCCATTTGATGGCGGCACGGCGATCCATGCGTTTCTGTGTAATATCCGGTTTCATCAAATATTTCCTTTCTTCATTTCTTCCATCATGTAATCAGCCGAACGCCAGGCCAGGGCCATGATAGTGAGCGTGGGATTCTTGTCAGCGTTGGAGCAGAAGGGGCCACCGTCTGTTATAAATAAATTCTTTACGTCCCAGGTTTGTGAATACTGATTGGTAACCGATTTTTTGCGATCTTCTCCCATCATTGTTCCACCGACTTCGTGTATAATTTCACCGGGCCTGTAGATGGCTTCCTTCCCCGTGGGATCGATCTCACTGGTCACTGTGCCTCCTTGCTCGACTATAAGTTCGGCAAAGGTTTTGTGCATATGTGCTGCCTGACGGATTTCCGGCTCGGCCCATTTCCAATGGAATTTTAAAACAGGAATTCCCCATTTATCTTTCACTTCCCGGTCAATATTGGCGAAGCAATCTTCGTTGGGAATCATTTCGCCTCGGCCTGAGTAAGAGACAAAGGATCCGTAGTAGCGACGTGCTTCTTCTTTAAGTCTTTTTCCGTAAGCGCCTTTGGTAAGGTTTTCGAAACCGTTGAACGATCCTGGACCGGGTGCGTCACGTGTGCCCCCTGTTTCGATATGGTAACCGCGAGGAAAATCGAGTTTGCCGGCGGCTTGTTCCTGGTAAAGCCACCAGGGTGCATACACATGACCGCCTCCTGCTCCATCTTCATTATGCGGTGGGAGATTCTCCAGCGCTGGAACTTGTCCGGTTACTTTACCTCCCACTGTATCCATAATATACTTACCAACAAGACCGCTCGAATTGGAAACACCATCGGGATGGTGGTAGCTCTGTGAGTTCAGCATGATGCGCACGGACTCGAGTGAGCTGGCACAGAGTACCACTATCCTGCCTTTCACACTGTAATCCCGGCCCGAAGGCTTATCAATAAAGTTTATAGCTGTGGCTTTACCGGATCTGTCGGTTTCGACCTCCCGGGCCATGGCGTTGGTGATGATGTCCAGGTTACCGGTAGCGAGGGCGGGGGGCAGGTGAACCGTGGTGGACTGGTAGTTGGCTTTGATCGAGCAGCCGCGCCCGCACTTGGTGGCCCAGAAACAGGCCAGGCGTTGATCCATTTCCTTGGCCAGGATCTGCTGCGCCTTTGGATTGTTGGGGTGCAGCCATTTTGGGATTTTATTCGATTTGAGTCGCTCGCTCATGACGGCCCTATGGCTAGGGACAAGTGGAATACCCAGTTTCCTGGCGTGTTTGCGTGCGAATAACTCTGCGGCCCTGGCCTTCGGCGGAGCCATAAGCACGCCTTCGGGAGAATTGGGCGTGTTTTCCATGCCTTCGTTGCTTCCGTAGACACCAATGAGTGACTCGACTCTGTCGTAGTAGGGTGCGACGTCCTCGTAGGATAGTGGCCAGTCGAAGCCGAGGCCATCCCGTGAATAGGGCTTAAAGTCGTAAGGACCATTACGCAGGGAAATACGGCCCCAGTGGTTGGTGCGTCCTCCCAGCATACGGGCTCGCCACCAGTAAAACTCATCCTTCGGACGGTCTTGGGCTTGGGTATACGGCTCACCTGGGACTTGCCAACCTCCATCGATGGTTGCGTCGTAGTAACCGAAAGGTTTGCCCGGCGTACTTTCACCGCGGAGAGGTGCCTGTTCGTTGGTGTTGAACATGGGCGTCTCGGAGACCGGGTCGTAATTGCGTCCAGCTTCGAGCATGAGGACCTTTACGCCCTCCATAGCCAGGGTGTAGGCGGTTTGGCCGCCGGCGGGCGCCAGAGCCGACGATAATGACGTCGTATTCAGGTTTCGTTTTACCTGCGTTGATATGAGGCATAAAATAGGTGTGTTAGAATAATCTGATTAACAATGACGCAGGGTAGGGGGGTGGAAAGGGTGCGTCTAGAATTTATTTGGATTCCGATTATTTTGAATGGCGAAATGAAATCGCAACGTTCAAAAAGCTCCTCAGGTGGCAAGACCATCAGCTTACCAAGGTGGTGGTTTGACTTCGGTGCTTTCTGAATGTATCAGAGCTTAAGAAAATCGACTCGATGGTCATTTTCAATTCACCGATCCCTAAACACTTTCTTTATGAAACAATCTCAAGACCCCACTTCGAAAACTATAAACCGTCGTGAATTTGTTACAGGCGTGAGCGCCGGTCTGACCTACGGCCTGCTTCAACCTGCGAGCGCGCTTGCCGCTTTGGCGGACGTTGCTGTAAGTCGACTGCTCTATGTCACCAACGATCCGGAGCAGCGGGTTGATATATTTGATATCGCAGCTGGTCACAAATTTGTTCGCTCATTTCCCATGGGTGGCAAGAAGGTCGGTGGTGTATGTGCGGATGCTGCAACAGGACGCCTGTTTATTTCTCAACAGGATGCCGATACGGTTACCGCCTACGATCTGATGACCGGCACTGTTTTGTGGACCGCGAATACCCTTGAAGCATTTGGACTCGATCACCCCGACCGGCTTTGCATCACTATCGACGGATCTGCGCTTTACGTTCCTATGAAGGATAGCCATCAGACCTTGATTCTGGATGCATCCAACGGAAAACGCATTAAGCAGTTTGCTAGGCCGGGGCGCCCCCACAATTCCTGGTCGGGAGAGCAGGGTCGTTACATGTATGTGGCCGGGCGGAGCCATCACACCATGTACTTAGCTGACCAGCGGACCCATAAGGTTGTCAAAAAAATTGGCCCCTTCAGTTGGCCGGTTCGTCCGTTTTCAGTAGATCGCGAGGAGCGTTACATTTACGCCAACCTCACCTATCTGCTCGGATTTGGCGTGGCGGATGTTGAGACGGGGAAAATTTCGGAGGTGCATCACATGCCGCCTTTTGAAAGGACGCAGCATTGGTCGGCTCACGGTGATATGCCCCATGGGGATCATCCATTCAGCCATGGAATAGCTGTGCGTCCCGGGGCGAAGGAGGTGTGGTACCTAGACGATCTCTGGGGTTATCTCTATGTTTTTGATACTTCCAAGTCCGGCTTGAATCCCACGTTCAAAGGGCAAGTCGAGCTTTTTGATGAAATCGATCAACCCTGGAGTAGAGACTTTGGAAACCGTTGGGTAGCCTTCAGCCTGGACGGCAAGTACTGCTACCCATCCGACGGTACGGTGGTGGATGCTGAGGCCGGTAAAAAGACCTCCATGTGGATTTCACCAAGTGAGAAGCTTATCGAAGTGGAGCTCAAAGGAGACACCGTCAATCGCGTTAGCGGTCAAATGGGAGGTGTCTACGATCGGGCAGTCTGAGTAAAGCGGTCACAGAATTTTATGGAAAAAGGATTTCAGCTATATCAGCCAACATCTAGACTTGTGTCGTAGTGGGATCTCTCTAGCTATTTGGGGACCACCCGCTCTCTACTTATTCCCCTATGAACAACAACTCTCTTCCCGATCCACCTAAGGCATCCGGTCTCCTGAAGTTCTGGCAGGAGCTGAGAAGGCGCCCCTCACTTCTATTTCCGCCTGTGCAACTTCGTTCCTTCAAACGGTGCGTCACTGCTCTCCATCAAACCGCTCACATATAACATAGTAGGCTTAGGATCCGGTGGCGCGGTGATCAGCTCGTACACCGCATGTAGTAGATCGCATCGGCTGATTTGACCGATCAGTTTTCCATCTCGCACCACGGGCAGACGACGGTTGTTCGTGTTGAGGAAGATCTGGGCCATACTCAGAAAGTCCGTGTCTTCAGTGATCGTCTGCGGATTCTTGTTCATGAACGTTGAGACCATAAACACTTCTTTGGCCGGGGTGTTGCGATAGTCCTCATGGGAATTCTCGTAATCGCGGACGGAATCACGCCACGAGTCGGTGAGTAGCATTGGCTTTCGGGCCGCACACAGCACATCCCGGCGGCTGATCTGCCCGACCAACTTATCATTGCGCAACACGCACAAACGCCGAAAGTAGTCGTCCACGAACATCTGGATCATCCTCGGCACGTCGACGTCTTCGAAGATCGTCCGTCTGGAATCCGTGTTCATGCACTGGGAAACGTCCATCGCGGGCAACCGATCGTAGGCCGCCCCGACCAACACTCTCATGGCGTATCGCTCGGAAAAGACGCCCATGAATTTTCGTTCGGCGTCAATGACCGGGGCGCCGGAAACGCGCTTCTTCAGCAAGCGACCTATGGCTTCAAACGCATCCATCCCAGGCGTTATGGTCATGACTCGGGTGACCATAATGTCCTTTGCCTTTGGCAGAGTGTCGCCTATCTGATCCCTTTGGCCGCCCTTGCTAAGGGCCGCAGCTAACACAGTCATACAGCTTTTGTCGGAAAAGACGCCGAGCAGCTTACCCGTCACGTCAATGACGGGTGCGCCGGTGATGTGGTGCTTCAGCAAGAGCTCGATTGCCTCGAACACATCGGCATGTGGAGGGAGCGTCACTAATTTCGTGACCAGGATGTCCTTTGCGTACCTGTTGTTCATTGAAAGATTTTCCCAGACTCTTATCTAGTGATAACAAGTTGAAAACGCAAGACTCAATCTGTTCTCAGTTGTATGATAACACTAGCCCGAGTTCGACAGTTACGGCGG
>JAPUIL010000301.1 GCA_027297085.1 Verrucomicrobiota bacterium
ATCCATATTCCCTAACATCTCGGTGGAGCACTCTACGAGTGGGGCCAAACCGGGAATGTGAGGCCAAGGCCTGGAGGAAATGATGTTCCGGCGGCGCCCAAATCATAGCAATCGTCCGATCCGCTGCCGCTCGCTGCCTGCACTTGGGGCGTAGGCACCGTGGACTGCTAAAGCAGGCAAGTAGCCTGGTCCGCCAGGACACTCTAGCGAGTACACGCAAGCACAAGAAGCCCTTAGCCAGTCAGACAACCTTCTGGCAAACTGATACGGAACTTTCCTGATGTTTGAAGCGTTTGTAGTTGGTATCTAAACTTCAATCAGGAGGAGCAATATGCATGCAAAAAGACCAGCTCTTTTGGTAGCCCTACTCGTGAGTGCAGCCATCACAATATCCTGCGCACCGAGCCAGGATGCCGGCGAAACCGAAACCAGCTCGGTCAGCACCTATGACGAACTGGTGGATGCGCTCCTTGATAACGGTGCTGCAGTTGAATCCTTGAAACCCATTTCGCAACCGTTCTTTGAGCCCGAAGGCCAAGTGATAATTGTTGATGGTTATGAAGTTCAGGTATTCGAATACACCAACGAGGATGACGCAATATCTGCCGCTGGAACCATCTCTGCGGACGGTAGCTCAATCGGCACTACAATGGTTTCGTGGATAGAGGCTCCTCATTTCTTCAGGTCGGGTAGTCTTATCGTTCTATATGTTGGTGAAGAGGATGCCATCTTGGAGGAATTACGAGGCGTTTTGGGCTCGCAAATCGCGGGAAGGTAGCATATAAGGCTCACTATTTACCCTTCACCGGCTAAGGGGCCGGCTAGCAACTCGCTGGAACGTCGGATCTAGCGTATCAGTGTCGCTGTTTTCAATTGAATGGAGTAGATCATGGACCTCGGAGCATTTTCGATCAGCTTGGCAGTGAAGGACATCGAAGCATCAAGGAAGTTTTACCAGAAGCTCGGTTTTGAAGCCTTCGGTGGAGACGCCTCGCAGAACTGGCTAATCCTGAAGAATGGCGATCACGTGATTGGGCTCTTTCAGGGAATGTTCGAGAAAAACACCCTCACATTCAATCCTGGCTGGGACAATAATGCAAGTGAGCTTGATACCTATACAGACGTGCGCGAGCTGCAGCGCCATCTGAAGGACCAGGGCGTGGAGCTAATCAGCGAAGCGGATGAGAGCACTTCTGGGCCGGCCAGCTTCATCGCAGAGGATCCTGATGGAAACCCGATCCTCGTCGATCAGCATATCTGAGGTGTTGGACGCGTTGCTTATCCGCTCCCCGGAACACTCTGAGAGTAGGGCACGACCCGGCCTTGAAGATTCGAGATTAGGAGGAAATTGTGAGTGAAAAGGAAGTAGTCCTCTTCACACAGACCGGCTGTCGCTTCTGCAAGCTGGAAAAAGCGTGGCTTTCTCAACACGAGATCGCCTTCAAGGAGCGAAATATCAGCGATGACCCAAGCGCTCTAACGGATCTCGAGCAAATCCCCGCATTCTCAACCCCGGTAGCATTGATTGATGGAGAGGTTGTTTTCGGTTTTGATCGACGCAAACTCTCGGAGCTCCTGGGCATCTAGAGTAATATGCCTCTAAATTATCGCGGATGGAAAGGGTAGTGCGCGCTTGAAGATAATTGGCGGAACCTTATGAAAGCGATTGTCTGGACAAAATACGGACCACCGGATGTCCTTGAATATAGGGAGGTAGAGAAACCAAGTCCCAAGGACAATGAAGTCCTAATCAAAATATTTGCGACAACAGTAACAGCGGGGGACACTGAACTCCGAAGTCTCAAATTCCCAATCTACTTCAGCTTCCCTATGCGAATTTTGATCGGCTTCAGAAGACCAAGGGGGACTAAGATACCGGGAACAGAGCTAGCCGGTGAAATCGAATCAGTTGGCAAAAATGTAAGGCTCTTTGAAGTAGGTGACCAAGTATTTGGATCTGCCGGCTTGCGTTTTGGTGCGCACGCCGAATACATCTGTCTGCCCGAACCGTTTGTGGCGATAAAGCCGACCAATATGACCTACGACGAGGCCGCAGCGGCTCCTTTTGGGGGACGAGAAGCGTTACATTTTCTCAGATTAGGAAATATCCAGATCGGACAAAAGGTTTTGATTAATGGCGCCGGTGGAAGCATCGGCACTTTTGCGATACAGCTCGCCAAGCACTTGGGAGCGGAAGTAACTGGCGTGGATAGCACCGAGAAGTTAGAGATGTTGCTTTCGATAGGTGTAGATCAGGTAGTTGATTACACTAAAGAAGACTTCACCACCAGCGGGAAATCCTATGACTCGATACTCGACGTGGTAGGCAATCTTTCACCTTCAATTGGTGAAAGATCGCTAAATGAAAACGGAAGTTTGCTTCTGGCTAACCCTAAGCTGTCACAGATGGTTGGAAGGCTAACGACATCTAAGAAGGGCGGCAAGAAAATCATCATGCAGACTGCGGACCCAACTTCAGAAGATTTGGTATTCCTCAAAGAACTTATTGAGGCAGGAAAGATAAAGTCAGTCATCGATCGAGGCTTCCCTCTAGACCAAATTCGCGAGGCTCATCGGTATGTTGAGGCCGGGCACAAAAAGGGAAATCTAGTCATAACCGTGGAACATAACAACACGACTTAACGTCTCCCACGCTTAGCTTATCCAGTTCGAGGGGGAATATTACAGACCCGGCCGCAACTTTGCGGCCGTTTTGTATGCTGTTTTTAGTCATTCCACGTATGCGCATACAAACAAATTACGGGAGCTGGGAGATCGCTTCATGTAAAGATAACTTGACATGGTGTAAAGTTTACATTACACTATGTCTACTTTACATTACTTAATGTAAACCTTATCGGACAAGCGAGGAAAACATGTCCCAATCAGAAAGTAGAACGATCGCATATCTCTTCAGCAGCCTGGTGGGTGCGGGGCTTTATTTCTTGTATTTGATTCAACAATACCAGGAAGGAGGCTTCAATTCGCCAACAATCTCCAGCTCTTGGGGGATCGCTGTCTTGGTCGTCATCGGTGTGCAAATTGTTTTGAGCATCATCTCAGCCATTCTGGTTAGCATCATCGAGGCCATTAAGGCAAGGGAAGAAGTACCTGAACTATCGGACGAGCGAGACCAGCTAATCGAGCTGAAAGCAAATCGGATTTCATTTTCTGTTTTTGGGATCGGATTTCTCCTCGCCATGATCACGCTGGCTGCGGGCCTAGTGCCGTTGGTGATGTTCAATCTGATGGTTTTCTCCCTATTTGTGGCAGCGGTCAGCGGATATGTTTCACAGCTCTACCTTTACCGGAGAGGGTTCTGAAATGAGCAAAGCGCGGGTTAGCAACAGCATTCGGAAATTTCGTTTTAACCATGATGAAATGACCCAACAGCAACTGGCTGAAAAAGTGGGCGTGACACGACAAACCATCATCGCGATGGAGAAGGGGAAATATTCCCCTTCGCTAGAATTGGCTTTTCGAATTTCCATCGCATTCGACTCACCGCTCGAGGAGGTCTTCTCGTACGATTTGCAAGACACCAATCAATAGGATTAACCGAAACATTCAAGCTGACTAAACGTTACTGTCTAGGAGACAAAAATGAACGCGATTGTGTACGAAAAATACGGACCACCGGACGTACTTCAGCTCAGAGAAGTCGAAAAACCGACGCCCAAGAACGATGAAGTGCTGATAAGAATACATGCAGCAGCAGTCACCGCGACCGATCCGGTTGATCGCAAGGGCGAACCCTATGTCGCAAGAATCTTCTCCGGTCTCAGGAAACCCAAACATCCCATACCGGGCGGGATGCTGGCGGGAGAAATTGAGGCATCGGGAAAGGATGTAAAACGCTTCAAAGTGGGCGACCAGGTATTTGGATCCACCGGACTTACTTTAGGTGCCCACGCCGAGTACAAGTGCCTGCCAGAAGATGAGGCGCTCGCAAGGATCCCAGGCGGCATGAGTTATGAGGAAGCCGCAGCGACGGTGGATGGAGCGTTAACGGCGTTGCCATTCCTCAGAGATGAGGCAAAGATACGGCGTGGACAACAGGTGTTAATCAACGGCGCCTCGGGATCGGTGGGGACAGCCGCGGTACAGTTTGCCAAGTACTACGGAGCGGAAGTCACTGGCGTGTGCAGTACAGCGAATGTGGAATTAGTGAAATCGCTTGGGGCCAACAAGGTCATCGATTATACAAAAGAGGATTTCACGAAAAACGATCAGGCCTACGATGTGATTTTTGACGCGGTAGGAAAGAGCACGTTTTCGCGCTGCAAGAACTCGCTGAAGAAAGGCGGAGTCTTTCTTTCAACAGGCCCTACGGTAGGGGGGTTTTTCTTCAAAACGCTGGCGCTCTTACTTGAAATGTTATGGACTTCAAAGATTGGCGACAAAAGGGCAATATTTGCCGCCACTGGTTTAAGGTCATCCAGTGAAAAGACTGAAGATCTGGTCTTCCTCACAAAGCTTATCGAGGCGGGAACGATAAAATCGGTCATCGATAAACGTTATCGGTTGGAGCAAATTGCCGAAGCCCATACCTATGTTGAAACCGGGCACAAGGTGGGAAATGTGGTCCTAACTCTGGTTCACGATCCCAATACCTAGCATTGAGGGTCTTTAAGCTTTTCTCGAGGAGGCGAAAATGAATGACACTTCAGCTGATATCCAATCATCCACTGGTACTCGCATCGATTGGGTGGATGGCAGGTGTCGCCTTTTGCAGGAAACTCGAGCCGAGTTCGCCGATACGCTACCGTTTGCCAATCTGACGATCGGCATGTCTCTTCACCTTGAGCCGAAGACCGCCGCACTAATTGTTACGCTCCACCAAGGCGGTGCCAAGATAGTTGCCACGGGAAACCTAAACAGCACACAGCCGGAAACCGTGGCTTATTTGAAGGCTCGCGGAATTAATGTCGTCGGCCATCAGACCAAAGACCCCGGCGTCCATGGCGACTTCCTGGATCAGATTATCGACAGCCAGCCTGACTTATTACTGGATAATGGTGGTGATCTCTTCACCCGGTACATTAACCGCCCCTATGCGGGACTTCTTGGGGGTACCGAGGAGACGACATCGGGTCGAATGCGTCTCACGCCTTTGCGCAAGCAGATTCAAAAACCACTTCTGGTCATCAACGATAGCCCCATCAAACAGTTTGCCGAGAACCACCACGCCGTTGGGCAGAGCACAGTGGAGAGCATCATGCGCTTTACCAACCGTGTAACTAACGGCCGCCGCGTCACTGTTATTGGCTACGGCTCTACCGGCAGGGGCGTAGCGGCGCATTTCCGTAATGCCTTTAGCGTGGTGACGGTTGTCGATATCGACCCTGTCGCCACCTTACAGGCCAATCTTGATGGCTTTCTCACACCGGAGCGGGCTCATGCCATTTCCAGTGCCGATTTGATCATCACCGCTACCGGTGCTCGTAATGTTCTCACGGCCGACGATCTGGCCCAGCTTAAGGATGAGGTCGTACTTGCCAATGTCGGCCATTTCCCGCAGGAGATTGACGTAGCGGGCATCGAAGCATCCGGTCAAATCGAAAATATTGTTGAATACGACGACGAAATCGCCACCTGGGAATTGAAGGACAAGCGACGGGTCCACCTTCTCGCACGCGGGCACATGATCAACCTGGCAGGCACACGGCCGCTTGGCAACTCGATCGAATCGATGGATTTGGGATTCACACTACAAGCACGTTGTTTGGAAGCCGTCGCCCGCGGTCAGGTGGGCCCCCAACATTGTGTTGTGCCTGTTCCTCCCGATATCGACGCCCAAGTGGCTTCTTCGTATCTGAATTTGGTGAGGGCATCGATGTAAATCTCTCAGCCTTCTGTTATTGCTAGAACGCACTGCAAAACCTTGCACCTGCAATA
>JAPUIL010000302.1 GCA_027297085.1 Verrucomicrobiota bacterium
TTTGAAGGGCGATGGCTATCTTTTACTGGGTATTCCAGAGCCTGATGATTGCATTGATAGGGTGTGTTTAAATCTTCATAGGTCATACGGAAGAGTGCTGCTGAAACGTTTATTGGATGATCTGCGAGGTGGATGATTTAATGGGATAGCCATGCCGCCTGCATCATCCAACATGGCATAGAGCTGATCGTCCATTTCCGCCACAATATGTTGATGCTCAGGACTGTTGATCAAATTATTGGTTTCGCCCGGATCTTCCTGCAAGTCATACAGTTCATCCGTATCCCAAAGCCCGTAGTAGGTATTGTATTTGTAGCGATCACCGCGAAGGCAAAAAACTGTGGGCGATTGAGGGTAAGCTTTCTCCCAGTAATACACATAGAGAAAATAATCACGCCACTTGATTTCCTTCTTTTGACCCAAGGCAATAAAACTTTGGCCATCCATATGGGGAGGTGTCTCAACACCTGCGACGTCCAAAATGGTGGGACCAATATCTATATTAGCAACCACTTCGTCCACAACAGTACCACCTTTAAACAGGTCTGGGCACTGCATAAGCATGGGCACTCGAATGGAGGTCTCGTAGGCCACTCGCTTATCGATCAATCCGTGCTCACCAAACATAAATCCATTGTCGCCCATGTAAAGAACCAGGGTCTCGTCATAGATTTCCATTTCCTTAAGTTGGTCCATGATTTTTTCGATGCCTTCATCGACCGCACGGAATGCTTCGCAATAACGCTTATAATAAAGTCCCACATCCAACTCGCTATGGTAAGGGAAATCAACACCGTGCCAGCTGTTCCGTTGGTCACGCAACCAGCGAGGTGATTTTTCAGCAAGCTCGCGGGAGAGGTTTCCACTACCGGGTAATTCCCAAGGTTCTTCCATGTAGGATCCTTCATGCCGCTTGGCTGGGGTAAAATTCGCATGTACCGCCTTATGCGACAGGTAAAGAAAGAATGGTTTCTCATCCGGTTTCTGCTCTTTGAGCCAATCAAGGGCATAATCCGTGAGCTCGTCGGTAATGTAACCTTTCTGCTTCACTCGCTTGCCGTTCATATTGAGCGTATAATCATCGCTGGGCGGGAAATAATGACCCTGGCCCTTGAAACTGATCCAATGATCAAAACCGGGTCGAGGGTCGTCACTGCCACCCCCCATATGCCACTTTCCAAGAAACGCCGTGCTGTAACCGGCCTTTTGCAAATACTGAGAAAAATAAACAATGTCGTCCGGAGCGTCCCGTGAATTATCAATCACCCGATGTTTGTGCGTGTAGAGACCGGTCAGGATCGATGCCCGGCTGGGTGAACACAACGAAGTAGTAACAAACGCGTTCTTCAGATGTACACCCTCTGCCGCTATTTTATCCAACGCCGGCGTCTTTAAAAAAGGATGACCCATAAAACTCATCGCATCGTAACGATGGTCATCCGTGAGAATGAAGATTACATTCCGTGGCTTCTTAGTACCTGGTTTCTTATCAACTTCAATTGAAGTCGGGAAAACGCCTGCACAAAGCACAGCCGGAATAAAAAGTACAAGAAGGAGTAAAGAGAACTTTCGAATCATGGAGTATACGTTCTTAAGTTGATAATGAAAACGATTGTTAATACGAGATACTTGCTAAAACTCTAGCTAAAAACCTAACAAATCCTTTCGAGCGCCAAAATGTTTGAGTGCCTCGGTCACCGCCATAACGACGAAAATCCAATTCATACGGTTGAAAAAATCCGCAGAGCAACGGCCTCAGTCTTTCGCAAAGTCTCCACCCTAACCAGAGTCCTTGGCGGCACTACCGGCACCGGCTAATTCGTCCCAGCCGTCTGCAAAAATTTATCCTGAATTCGACAATTTAACTTGTTATTCCCCGTGGTCTCTGCCACGGGGTTGCTGACTGAAGGGAAAGTTTGAGAGCTGAGGGAAAAGACCGGATCGGCAGCAAGCTATCTCCTTCATTTAGATATGCGATACGAAGTGTAGGAGGTAGCTTAGCGGCCCGGATGGAAAGGTCATGAACCCAGAGTACTTCACCGACGTATGCAGGGAAATTCTGCAGAGAAAATTTCGTGCATTGTCTTGCCCGGTTCTGATCGTGCATAGTGATCGCCATCGGGTCAACTGGGTGAACAGCACCTATCTGGTTCCGGAAATCAGGAAGCAGAAGAAAAATCTTGAGATGATTTTATACCCTGGATATGGACACGGTTTTTTGTGGGGACGGCAGGGGATCACAACTGAAGTCTTTGAGAAAATGGTGGATGATGTAAACAGGTTCTGTAAGCAACACGTAAAGGTAAAACCTGCACCAGTATCCATGTAGAGGGACCTAATTGATATTTGTTTAGGATGTGGGTGGTCAACTTCCCCCTTGAATCCCAATCGATGGCCCCGTAGCTTGGTCAGACTCAATCACAGGCTATTTTATCCATTCACTGTCTTCGTCTCCCTATGTTCCGCTTCTTCCGCCGCATCCGCCAGAAACTCTTCCTAGAAGGAAGGGTGTCGCGTTATTTTGGATACGCTATAGGAGAGATCGTGCTGATTGTGGTGGGGATATTGATTGCGTTGCAGATCAACGACTGGAATGAGCAGAGGAAGGACAAAGTGACGGCGGTCTCTCTTCTGGGAGAACTCAAAGCAGAACTTCTCTATGATCTGGACCGATTGGAAGAAATGATGCTTACCCTGAATCAGGTAGATGAGGCTGGTTTGTATCTAAGTAAATTCCTGTCAGGTTCCATTGATAATGTTGATGCAAATAGATTATTGGATTCCTTTTGGAGGGCTGGCCATAATGCGTCTATCAGCTTTACCGACGTAGCCTATAACAGCCTGATAAGCAGCGGTAAGATAGATAGTATTAAAAACGATAGTCTAAAAAGAAAACTGGCCTACTTGCACAATGACAAAAGATGGGGGAAGAAATACCACGACGAACACATGCAACAGGTTTACAATGACTATCAAAGGTTCATTCACAGATACTCTGATACCTTGTTCAGAAGAACCTATTTTCAGAGAGTATGAAGAAACACTAAAAGGAACTGGCATCAAGCCCATGCCCGTTGATTTCACGTCTGTAAATTGGGAAGGATTAAAAGATGATCCTGAATTTGCAATTCAGCTAGATGATATAATGGCCAATCGAATGATTCAAAAAATCAATTATATAGATTGGAAAAGAGAAATAACGGAAATCGTTCAACTAATCAAAGCCGAACTAGCCAACTAACCCCATGCTCTTCATCTTCCGAAAACTAAGACGCTCCTTCTTCCTCCCCGGGAAGGTCAGGACTTACATTGCCTATTGTGCGGGGAAGTCCCCTGCAATTAGATACATAACCGCGATAGCATGGTTTATTATTCTTCCAGGCTATGCGATTGCCCAAGTCGTAGATTTACAAAACTCGGAAGCCCTCCACCTGCACAAAGTTTTCGTTGAAACAGCGACTCACGAAGGAAGAACGGCCCTGCGAGTTACTGAAACGGAAAAGTTCAGAGATACAAGCCCGGACAAACTGGTGGTCATCAAGGGAATCGATTTCCAGAACGGAGTCATTGAAGTCGATGTAGCGGGGCGGCCATACACAGGAGCAAACGAACGCGCGCGTGGATTCATCGGAGTGGCCTTTCACGTCAATGCAGATGTATCGAAGTATGAGTGCATCTATCTGCGACCGACGAATGGGCGAGCGAACGATCAACTTCGCCGAAACCACTCCACTCAGTACATTTCTTATCCTGATTATACGTGGCAACGACTGCGCGAGTCGATGCCCGGAAAATACGAAGCTTATGTTGACCTTGTCACGGGCCAGTGGACCCAAATCAGAATAGAGGTATCGGGCACAACAGCGCGGCTATTTGTGCATGGTGCTGAGCAACCAACACTAATTGTGAACGACCTGAAACTTGGCGAGATCAGCGGAGCAATCGCCCTTCGGATCGGCCCTGGAACCGAGGGCTACTTTAGCAACCTTCGAGTGTTAACGGACAAGTAACGGCTTATCTGCTCGACCTCATTGATGCGGAGCTTGCGGAACGGGGAATGTGATCCTGTTTATAGTGTGCAGCCTTGGGCAGCTTTAGAGCAAAAACAGCGCGTATACGGCCCCTGAAATTTGGTTTTAATAGTAGGGGTTAGGTTGAGGGTTAGAAGGCCGTGAGCGGAAGAAAATGGGCGTAAACCTGCCCGGAATAGGAATCCGATATTTGGCTGTATCTGGCCAACAGCTTAGAGCCTCATGGATAGTATGGCTACACAGGTTTTAATGCCATCTGCGATGTTTCCAATCCTGATATTCTCA
>JAPUIL010000303.1 GCA_027297085.1 Verrucomicrobiota bacterium
GTACTTGGGAGAGGTGCAGGAGTAGACTCAGGCAACGACGCCGCAATGTTACCCGGCCACATACTCTGGGAAGTCTTGGTCTGTCTGACTTTGTCCTACGGACGTTGAGGTCCCAGCATTTCGAACGGTTATTCTTCTTATCCGCGCCGAGCCCTTCGGCCAAAAGCAGACGTTTTCTCTGCCCGACTACTGGGGTCCACTTTCACCATGAAGCACAAAATACTATTTTTCCTCGGAATATTCTCTACGACTCTACTTCTATTGTCGGCTTATTTATTTATGTATGAGCCAAGCTATACAGGAAATATTAATGTAGAAGCAAATCAAGTACTTCTTTTTTCTCACAGAGGATTTGGAAATCACGCGCCTGATAATAGTCTAGTGGGTGCTCGTTTAGCACTTGAATGGGGGTTAGACGGTGTCGATGTTGATGCGCAGCTTTCCAAAGATAAGAAGACTTTTATTTTCCATGATGTATCACTCGAACGATTCACCACTGGCGAAGGCAGGGTTGATAATTATACGTTCGACCAACTTCAAGAGTTCGATTTAGGCCTCAAATATGGGGACGGGACTGAGTTCAGAGATGTATATATAGAGTCACTTGAAACGTTTGTAAAACAGATTACGGGAGAGGCATTACTCATGGTTGAGCTTAAAATAGCCACAACGAAAGATACTGGCATGGAGCAAGATGTGGTGGATATTATTTCAAAACATAACGTTTTTGATAAAGTGTTCGTTAGCGCTTTTAATCCCGTAGTGCTTAATCGTCTAAAGAAAATCGAGCCTCGCGTACAAACAGTATTTATCTTTCAAGATTCTGGCTGGGATCCAATAAGAGTAGCCGAAACCAAGGCGGAAGATAGAGTTTCACTACCCTGGTATCTTCAAGAAGAGCGGACACGACGTGGTATACGCAAGCTCATCAAGCCAGATGCACTCAGCATAAATGAGCATGTTTCCGAAGAGATTATCGATACACTAATTAAGGAAGGTTGGCCAGTTTTCCTTTGGCCACTAAATACTAAGGAGTCAATAGAGTGGGGTATCTCCAAGGAGCCATTTGGTATTGTTACTGACGAACCGATTCTTACAAAAGAAATTTACGACGCCAGAAGCTCCAATTAGCCGCCATACTTCTCGTAAAATGCATTTGAAAAACGTTCCTCTGGATCGTATTTCCTCTTGAGTGCAAAGAAATCGTCGATTTCGGGATATGCAGCGCGTAGCTGCTCCGCGGAATAATACAGCTGATAAGGGAGATAGAAGGTTCCGTTCAGTGATATTGCTAGATCAATCAATTTGCCAGTTGCACGTTCAAGTTTTTTACTGTCCTCCTCGTTCAGTTTTTGATTAAAGTAAAGTACATACGCAATCCTGTCGTCTTTTGCGTAAGGCAGAGCCGATAATTCATCTCTGGTGACAATTCGTAGGGTCACATTAACTAAGTTTACATCGGTTTCCTGAACAATAGTTCTTAGTCCGTCGATAAACTCTGTGGTGTATTCTTGAGGGATAAAATATTCATTAAGTATGTTGGTGTCTTTTATTCTTGTGTCGAGATACTCCATCGATTGATTCATCTTTTGATTGCGACTGGCAACGCACACTTCTTCGCTTGTTCCGGTCAATACGTCATCACGGGTGACACAATTGTGATAACCGGGCTCGATATATTTTTCAGCTGTCCATCGTATCCATCTACCCAAGCCGCCCGTCTTTGAAAGGTTAAAAATGAGACGTTTAATCCATACTATTGATGCATCGCCAAGCGGCTTCGCATCCGCATCAAATCCTGGATCTACATAACGATGTACCGCTATTTCAGTGAGGTATGAACCGGGCGCAATTGAAAGGCGTGCATACATGAGTCTGACATCTTCTTTTCCAACAACACTTTCATCATAAAAGGCACTAAACTTTTTGTAGTCTATATAGTCAGTTTTCCAGGCATACACATCATTTTTAACTATATCTAATTCCACATCGAGAATTACCGCCGTTAGACCGTAGCCGCCTAGGACTGCGCTAAATAACTCCCTATTTTCTGTTGGACTCACGCGTCTAATAGTGCCGTCAGCAAGCATTACTCGCATGGAGCGAACGGTCGGTCCGATTTGTCCTGGATCATGGTCTATGCCATGCGCGTTAACACTCAAGGTTCCTCCAACTGTAAAGATGTTGATTGATTGCATGGCTTTTACAGCAAGGCCCTTTGGATCAAGCACCGCTTGTATTTCTTTCCAGGAGGCTCCGCTTTGCACATTCATAGTCAAGCTCTCCTCAACCACCTGCACTTCATTAAGCCCCCGCATGTCCAATACCAAGCCACCTTTAGAAAAACTTTGACCGCCCATACTGTGCCTCTTGCCTGCAGGAGTAATTTTGAGCTCATGCTCCCGCGCAAACTTGAGCGCTCGAGCGACATCTTCCTCGGTTTTTATCTGAATAATCCCGTAAACATTAGTTTTGTTAAGACAACTTGCATCGTTGATCACACCCCCAATCTGTTGAATCTCAACACCCGCCTCGTCGAGTGTTAGCTCGTTTATACTCGGCTCAGTGTTATTATCCTGACGCGGGTATACAAAATCACAATCTCGTTCTTTTATTGGTGCGGCTGCCAAGTCATATGTTTTAATTCCAGTAATTAGCGTGAGAACAGCTATTAGTATTGCTGCTGCGCTAAATATAAATTTCTTTGAGGTAAATCTAATTTTTTTCATAGCCCACGTACCGTCGTTGACATATACCGGATATATCAGATATTTATTAAGTTGAGCAAATAATATGTCTAAAAAGCTTTCACTCGAAACCTGGACATTCGTCTACATCATCTTGTTCTTTCTTCTTATTGGAATGAATTTCTTCCCATTTCTCTTTCAAGAAAATGGTCGAATGATTGGAGGCTTTAATCTGGGGGTGGAGGGTAATATATTACATGTACTTTCGGGTATCTGGGCCGCAACAGCACTCTGGTACTCGAGGAATTCCATGCTCTACTACTTTAGGGTTTTTGGAACAGTCTATCTTCTTGACGGAGTGGTTGGGCTCATTGTTGGTAAGGCATTTTTAAATCTTAATCTATTTCGCTCCGACGTCGCTCCGCATGACGATTTCCTGGTTCGTTTATTGCTCAATACTCCGCACCTTCTAATTGGGGGGCTAGCAGTGATTATTGGCTTTATGCTCTTTAGGAAATATGCCAACTAGCTTTGTAAACAGAGTGCCTTAGAACGACGTTTTACGCTTTACTGTCCGGATTAATATCAAACCAAAGGACTGGGGCGTTTCCGACATTCGTGAGATCCGATTACAGGATCGGGTCGATCGCAAACAGATTGATTGCGACAGCGCTACGCAGGCTCAGGAGATTGATATGAAAGGCTCCCCCGTGTGGTTGTTTCTTACTGCGAGCTTACTGCTTAGCGCGAGCGCTCGGGCGGAATGCCCAGAAGATATCAAGGTCGATAAGCGGCAATTTTGCCGCGGCATTCACCAGATCGGTGAGGATCGAACTAAACGGTTCCTTGGCAAGCTGGCTCTGGATTCTAAACGTGATGATACCGGCAACCTCGTGATATCACACAAGGATGAGGACGCGATCATCTGTTTGGGTGGGCCGAATGTGCTCAGGGCGGTCAAGAACGATACCCCGTGGGTCGATTGGCCCCACTATTGGGCTACGGGCGATAAATCGACGACTTGCGACGTTGGTGACTCCATTACGCGTATCGGCGAACACCTGCTGCCGGATGGACGCGGCGTAGACGGCGCGCTGATGGACCTCGAGTATCAACGCATCGAGCTGTTTACTTTCAACTTGTTCGACAACTACACGTACAAAACCTACATCCATGGCGATGGTAATAAGCCCGGATTCGCCGTCGACGTCTGGCCGGAGATGCGCCTCCCGGTGGATCATGCACACTACAACGATGTGGGTGGCGACGGTGAACAGCAGTGCTGGGGCGATCTCATTCGCCACCGAACACTCACCGGCATCTGCAATGACATCAACAACCCGTTGATGGGGTCGACGGGTACTGAGTTCTCGCGCAACGTCGACTTCGAAAACACTTTTCCTCGGCTCACGAAGTCCGAGCTTACGCAAGCTCGGCATGAAAATCGGTTGAGCCTGTTGAAACCGGACCCGCAGCTCATCAGCAGGGAGCTGTTCACAAGGCCGCAAACGCCTGACAACGGCTGCAATGCTGGATGGGGGCTAGCTGACGACTCGAAGGAAGCGAGCTGCGATTACGATCCGGCCCCATTTTTCAACGTACTGGCTGCGTTTTGGATTCAGTTCATGACACACGATTGGTTCACGCACTTGGATGAAGGTCGGAATGCCCCGGGGCTCGTGGCCGTTGGCTGCGACTCGCAAAAGGCCCGTAACGCTGGATGTCGGCAGGAGGATCGCGTGGAGGCTTCGCTTTACTCGCGAACGGGAGACCCCAGGACGATCGAGATCGATGGTAAAATGATGCCGCGCCGCGCCTATCGAACGACCTCGAACAACGTGACGGCTTGGTGGGATGCGTCACAGATCTACGGTTACGACGCAACATCTGTGAAACGCGTAATTCGCGATGCGAGTGATGGTGCGAAACTTGCGCAGCCTGACGGATACCTCCCTGTATTCGAAGACTGCGATATCACGTCGCCCGGTTGTGTCATACAGCCACAATGGCGCGGCCAGGAGGCCGCCGCGTTCCCGGACAACTGGAACGTTGGCTTGAGCTTCTATCACAATTTGTTCGTTCGTGAACACAACGCTTTCGTCGACGAGTTTCGAAGACTCCAAGACACAATGCCCGAGGAGGACTCGGGTCTGAGACATCCGGACCGAGCGGATGAGATCATAACGTACACCGAAGTCACCGATGAAGAGATCTACGAGGCGGGTCGTCTCGTCGTATCGGCGATGATTGCGAAAATCCACACCATCGAGTGGACGCCACAACTGCTTTATGACGACCCGCTGTACGAAGGCATGAACTCGAATTGGTACGGATTGGTCGAGACGGCGCGCCGCGATCGCACATCAACTGCGCTGACCCGCTTCCTCCCGACGCCGACGGTACTTGGTAATTTAGCCAGTTGGTTCGGGATGTCCGATCAAAAGGACAGACGCGTCTCGTGGTATTCGGTTTTTGCTTCAGGCGCCGGTATCTTCGGGCTTGGCAACGAAAGGAAGCTGTGGTTCTGGGACCGCTGGGACTTGGAAAACTCAGAAGACGTCCAAGGTGGCACAAACCATTTCGGCTCACCGTTCAGTTTCCCGGAGGAGTTTCCGAGCGTCTACCGTCTGCATCCGTTAGTGCCCGATCTCTTCGAAATTCGTAAGGTAGATGCACCGAACGAAATCACCCACAAGATCCCCGTGGTTAAAACCGTGCGAGGCGAAGCGACCCATTACATACGTGATCGCGGCATTGAGAACTGGGCGCTTAGCATGGGGCGGCAGCGGTTGGGCTTGTTGCAGTTGCTAAATCA
>JAPUIL010000304.1 GCA_027297085.1 Verrucomicrobiota bacterium
GAAGGCACCAGTCCCAAGTGGTTCAGGCGATAAATCGCCCTGTTTTTGATAAATTGAAATTCACATCGCCGGGCAAGACCAGCCAATCGAATAACCTGCTCACGCTCCTTACTGGTAAGATATTGGTTGTTTGGCAGCCCCCTCAAAGCCGGTGTCATGGATCCATCTTCATTGACCCAGGATGCATTCAACGTGAGACCCTGTTGATTTAACACCAGCCACAAGTCCAGAGGCCTGGCCTTGCTTTCCACCTTCGGCGCCTTAGAAGTTTCAACATCATTACCACCTTCTTTCTTTGGTGGTTCTTCTTCAAATAGTTCAAGGGCCGCGGCCGCTTCCTCGACCACCATTTCCTCAATTTCATAAAAACCGGCCACAGCGATTGCCCGCCCGAGCGGACGCTGCATACTGGAAGACCTAACTTCAAAGGAACCGTTCTTCCAATCGATCATGGCGTAGGATTCCTTTTTATCAAATTTGCAGTAAATGATGGCATCCTCTTCCGTGATCTCCACTTCACGGACTTCACCCCGCCGGTACAGCAAACGACCGGCTTGAATTTCCTCCTCACTGAACTCCCGCTCCCACTCCTGAGTGAGGCGATCAAACCATTTTTCGATCGCTTGCCTGGTGAATAAACGTCTGGCGAAACGGGAGTACATATAAACCGCTGATCATCGCTGCACGACCCAAGCTAGGGCAACCCCTTTTTGCGTCATTTGATTCATAAAAGCCTAAAGGCTTTGTCTTCAAAGACATTGATCGTGCAAAAAAGTTTTTCGTTCTGTTTAATGGTCAATTCACAATCAGTTAAAGAACCCAGTCACCTATGGTAATAATCCGAGCGTTTCCTCCTCTAACGAGCTTTCTGATTCTATGCCTACCGGTAATCACACCGGCACAATCTGAGGCACCTAACGTTGCGGATCCAACAATCTACCTCTATGCGGATCCGGTGGGCGGCCGGGAAGGTCATCGCTACACGGATCACCCCGTTAACGAGTTCCGGCTCTACGACTTTTATCAGCGCCAAGCGGATTATTATATGCAGGCCAAAGAAGTCCCGGAGATCATTCCGGCCTACCCGGGCATGGAAGCCGGACTCAACGGCCACTGGGGTAAGTACAATCAGTTCGACCTGTTCGATGACATATGGAGCAGAATGGACAATGGACCCATCGTAAGTTCAGTTATCCGGCAAGGCGGTGATCGTCTGGTCAAGGCCATCAATCTTCGACTGGGTCAGGATCAAAAGGTGTTTGCCACCTTCGATCCGCTTCAATTGAGCTACCGCATGGTGTGGAAAGATGACTTCCTCATCTACCCGGAAGTCCGCTGGGGTATGATGGGTCTGGTCGAGCCTGGAACAAATCCCCTACTCCAATCATGGAGTGCCGCCTGGTCCAAAACAACAGAATGGGGCAAAACCTATAATGCCGGGGAGCTCGATTACAAAGGTCTCTTTCGCTATGGCAATGAAGTCGTATTCAGTTATAAGGTACATGGTACAGCGGTACTTGAAAATCCCGGAGCTATTCATGCCGGCCAGGACATCGTATTTACAAGAACTCTCCACTTCCCGGAAGGAGCCAAAAACTTGAACCTCAAATTCTTCAAGCTACCCGATGAACACCGCCCTTCATCGGTGGAAAAAATAAATGGGGTACTGCTCACTGCTCTAAGGACATTGCCGGGCAGTTATGGGCTGGCTGTTCGGTCTACCACGGGACTCGACGGATTAAAAATAGAGCAGTCGGATGATGACTATATGTATCTTTCCATTTCCGAGTTGGAGGCAGGCGCTACCTTGACAACCTATTCCTGGAAGACAGAGCAGGAATTGGCGGAGATCCGACCTGCAATCAACAGCCACAACTCAGTCGATCTGAACGATTACATCCGCGGAGGTCCCACGCACTGGCCTGAAGAATTTGTCATGGCCGGTGAGTTGGGTGAAGGCAACGACCCTTATGTGATCGATACGATTCCAGTGCCAATCGAAAATCCGTTTGCTTCACCTATGTACCTGAGCGGTGTGAGTTTCTTTGACAATGGCGACGCCGCGGTGGCGACTTTCTTCGGAGATCTGTGGCTGGTAAAGGGACTAGACAAAGATTTAAAGAAGGTCACCTGGAGACGCATCGCGCAAGGCATCAATCAGCCGTTGGGTCTTGATATTGTAGAAGGCAAAATTCACGCCATCTGCAAAGACCAGATCACTATCTTCCACGACCTCAACGGAAACCAGGAAATCGATTATTTTGAAAACTTCTGCAACAGTTTCAGAACCTCCCCGGGTGGGCATGATTATAATACGGGTCTGCAACGAGACGCTAAAGGAAATTTCTATTTCGCCACCAAACATGATGGCATTTACCAGATATCTCCAGATGGTAAGAAGATCCGGATCATTGCTGACGGGCTACGGAACCCCAACGGTATCGGGGTCGCTCCGGACGGACGCGTATGGGTCACCCCGCAAGAAGGACAATGGAATCCAACTTCCGAGATTTTCCATGTTCGGGAAGGTGATTATTACGGCTATCAATACCACACGCAGGACAAGATGTTTGAACCAGCTACCGCCTACATTCCTCGCGGCATTGATAACTCAACAGGAGGGCAACTTTACATCACCACCGATAAGTGGGGACCGATGAAAGACCAACTGATTTCCCTATCCTACGGCACCATGTCCAATTACCTTGTTTTGGAAGATTTGAGCGGACCTCGAGCCCAGGGGGCGATCGTTCCTTTGAAAGGCGACTTTATTTCCAGCGTGCACCGGGCTCGTATTCATCCGATCGATGAACAAGTCTACGCTGTTGGTCTGCAAGGTTGGGGTAACTATTCCCAAACTCATGGATCTTTCGAACGCATTCGTTACACAGGGAAACCGGTTTATTACCCCATGGGATTCCAGGTTTTCCAGAATGGTATACGGGTTGACTTCGACCAAAAGCTCTCGGCCAAGGACAACAATTCGGTTAAAAACTTTTTTGCACAGCAATGGGAGTACATCTACACCATGGGCTACGGCTCCCCGGAATTTTCCATGCGGCATAAGGAAAATTTGGGCCACGACCGACTGGAAATCACATCCACCCATGTACTGGGAAACGGGAAATCGCTGTTCGTTGAAATACCGGACCTCGTTCCAGCCATGACGATATACCTGCGCATGCACCTGCATTTTACGAATGGTGCGGCCTTTAAAACCGACCTTTTTGCAACGGCCTTGGACCTGGGGAGAGCGTTTATAGATTTCCCAAATCCGCTGCCAATTATCAAAGGCAAACCTCAAGAAATTGAGTTGGTTCTAAAGATGCCTCCACCTGTACCGGATGTTGAACCCGGTAGCGATGAACCCGGACGACCCATTCATTTGAAAGCTTTAACCGGACTGAAATATGACCAAACACGGATATCTGCCAGTCCAGGTGAGCGTATTTCCTTAACGCTGGAAAACATCGACGTCATGCCACACAACTGGGTCATGGTTCGCTGGGAAGGCTATGTTAATGTCGGCGAGAAAGCCGACTTGATGGTGAGCGACCCAAACGCAGCTGCGAAACAGTATATCCCTGACGATAAGGACATTATGCACTACACCCGCCTTTTAAATCCCGGCGAAAAAACAACTATCCATTTTAACGCGCCCATCGCACCAGGCCATTATCCATTTCTTTGCACGTTCCCAGGACATTGGCGGGTCATGAGAGGGTACCTGATCGTTTATTGAAACAGGCTTAATCAGGAACTTGTCATTTCATTTCTGTTCTTATTTTCTTACACCCATGCACCTTAAATTCCCCATTAGTGGTTTATCTTTAGCGTATTGGCTACTGGCATTGTCAGTGACCACCACCGCATTCTCACAAAATCACACCCGCACTTCATTTACAAAAGAGGAACTGATTGCAGAATCGTTCACTTGGCTGGCAGAGGATGATAACCGGGACGAAATCCACATTTACAAACTTAGTTGTCCTGCCTGTATCCGGGAAATGACGACAGTATTTGATCAAGATCCCAAGAATGTGGGGCTCATTAATTTCAGCACCTATAAAAAAGCCGACCGCCCATTAGCCCAGGCTTTGATTGCAACCACCTTGTCCCACACGGACGAAAGAAAACGAGCGGAAACCTTTGGAGAACTGCTCAATATCTTCGTTCATTCCTCTCAACAGTTTCACAAAGACCCGGAACAGTGGCAATCTCTCTGCTTGAACTTCTGGAATTACGACGAGTATGAAATCGATGATTCACTTCCCTGGGCGGACGCTCTAAACTGGATGGACCGGCAAAACCGAATAAATATTCTTATGGATGCGACTTCATATCCTGGGAGTATCATATTAAAGGACATAAATCCAATCCCACCCATCGTTGAGAAGACCTATCGCGACCAATTCGTGTTTGTTGCCTTGTCCATACCTTGGTTGAAATATCCGGATGTTCACCCAGTCAAAAAAGCGCCGGACTCTCAAAATCACCCGCAACAATTGCCTGTGATAATCATCAATCCGCTCAAACAGCTTGGTACTCTCGATTGGAGAAAGCATGCGGACACGGCGAAGAAGGGAGCATTCTGGAACTTTGTTGGTGACCCCGATATTTCCCTCCATCCAAGAATACTGGAGTTTCTTGCACCCTTTTTCGATCTGCCGACCGATACGAAACGTCGAGAAGCATTTGCCAAGGCGATTGAATCCATAGCCGGTGATAAAATCGGCTCACCCAAAAGTATTCTAGCTACCATCCCCAGGGTAAAG
>JAPUIL010000305.1 GCA_027297085.1 Verrucomicrobiota bacterium
TGCTAGATATGAAAATATTTAACGATGTGCGTTCCCGCTCGCCGTTAGGCGAAGTGGGACAAAAGCCCGTAGATACCCCGTTGCTTGCGGCGGGGAGTAGGGCTTTTGAGCGGATCGTTTTCATTCATGAAATTTTTCCGAAATTCGATTCTGATTGCACCGCTACTCCTGCGCGTTGATATCGAGCTGTAGGAGTATCTCTTACGCCGCGGTTCTGTCCGATGTTTTCAACCGTCGTGATATGATTCACGGGCGGAAAATATCCCGAGTGTCTCCAGGTTTATTTTCCGGTAGAACTCTGAACCATGGTTGATGATCTGATCCAGTTGATCACGGTGTCCCAAGCGTCGAACGGCTGCCCATTCACTAAGTCGCTGGGTCCGCCGTTCGCCATCCCAAAAACAAAAACCGTCGGCACCTGCCTCATAATACTTCTTGGCAAGAGCGGCGTACATTTCGGCAGGCTGCGTGCGTGGCATCAGATCAGGCCAGATATGGACTCGATCGCCGACCAGCTCCCGCCATTTAGAAATAAGTCCGGTATCAATTTTTGGGGATGGCATCAGATAGTCGACGAGCCCTTCGCGTATCCAACCCTCAATGTCGCAGCCGTAGCGGATGGGGTGAAAGTTTTCGCGCTCTTGATCATACTTATGCGGCCTTCCATAGAAGGTTACCGCCAATTCACGGTTGGGTGTTTCATTAACCAGCCCATTGACCTCACGAACAAACTGGGTCGTATAGCCGGCTTGCAGATTGATGTAGCGGGGATCCGACTCAGGAAGTTCACGAGGATCCTCTCCGTACTTTTCCTGGAACGCTTTCACCACGGGTTCCTCATACATAACGAATGGGTTGGAGCGATTCAGATGAAGCTGAATACCATCAATACCGTATTCAAGTGTCTCTCGCAGCAGGCTTAGCCAGTATTGCCGCACCTCGGGATAGGCCAGGCTCAAACCGGTGGTTGGCCTTCCCAGCTTGTCTCTTTTCGCGAATTGAGGCATCTCCTCATAATGCTTGGCTCGAGCGATAGGAGCTCGGTTCATAGGGTGTTGTGGTCCAATCATTCGCATGCTCACGAACATTTTAAGACCGTTTTCGTGGCAAAGGCGGGTAAAAATTTCCACGGGGTCCAGCCAATCCTCTTCCCACTTGTCTTCTTTATTTCCAAAATAACCAATCTTGGTTTTGTAACTGGCATAACTACCGCGAAGGGCTTCGAAAATGAACAGCTTGAAATCGGATTTAATTACTGGCTCCAGCTCATTGCGGAACCACTGCTCATCGGTTGGATGGAAATTGTAGGTACCTGAAGTGTGTCCTGTTATCTGACCCGTGCAGAACATCTGGCCCAGGTTTTGAGTAACTTTTGAAGGTGAATCCGTTTTCCATTGCTCAATTTCCTCCTCGGCAAGTGGAACCAGCTTAACATAAGAAAGGTTCGCAATGGGGTGATGTTCTGCTCGATTATAAGGGTACCATAATTGACTTAGAATGAGATTCTTATCGGTCAGGTCCGCCGTTTTCCAATAGGTCTCCTGAATCGAACGATAAATCTCGTTTCGGATACCCATTTTAGATGGAATATGACCGGCATGCACCCGCATGTTTTCCGGACCTACGCGTGAGTATCCGTAATCTCCATCGAGTTTTACGCCAAACTCTCCATATTGGGACCACCCATCGGGTTGGGGTTTTGTAAAGCAAATGCCCAGGTATATCTTGTGGAGTCCCTTGGCATTGAGCGCCAATGTCAGTTCGCCACAATCGTGTTCAGGCGCGGCAGATACCATAGTTCCTTTTACGCCGTCTGCAGTCTCGTATTCAGTGAGTTGCCAATGGCCGTCTTCGTAGTCTTTACTGAGCCGGTTATTAGGGCTACATTGTGACATGTCTGCTAGAATATTTGTCATAGTTTATAAATTAGATTAGCTGGTTTTTGGTACCAAATTATTGAACTTGATCATTCCCCGTTGCTTGCGGCGGGGAGTAGCATTTTTAAGGGTATCGGGTTCATTACGAGAGCAGTTGAGTTTTTAGTCTTCCATTCGGTAGCGAACGAAGGCCATGGCTTTGCGATGTGCCTGTTCGACACGTTCAGTTTCTATACCTCTAAAGCCGTGTTTCGCTCCTTCCAGTAAGATTAGTTGATGGGGAACATCTTGAGAGTCCAAGGCTTCCGCCATTTGGACAGATTGTTGATAGGCCACGTCCAGATCTTCAGTCCCGTGAATTAAAATAGTGGGTGGATAATCACTCGTTGCCTGGAGATGTGGCAGGTAGGAAAGGTATTTGTCCCTTTCGGATTTTGGATCCCAACCCGATAGAGCGAATGGCCATAAACCGTTTTGCCGCCAATAGTTGTAGTAAGGGGTAATATCGTAGATGCGCTCGTATTTATTGGAAATGGCTGGTCCTGGAACGAATTGAGAAACTTCCTTCTTGCTTAGGTTGGTTTCATGATGTTCGGGATCGAGGCTAGGGCTTGTAGCCCAGCGGCCGACCAAATCACAGTAACCATAAAACGATGCAACTACGGTGGGTTTAGGTTCGATGTGGCAAGCGGCCGCGAGGCTCAGGTAGCCACCAGCCGATCCCCCGGCGACTGCCAATCTTTCAGTGTTGGCCCCGAAAAGCTGGGGTCCCTCCTCGCGCACCCAGGCGCAAGCGTCCACGACATCTTCGATGAGCGCGGGCAATTTCGATTCTGGGGCCAGCCGATAATCGATGCTCACAATGATGTAACCGGCATCCAACATCATGCTGGGAAACTCTTTTTTCCATTGGTCGAACCGATCACCCTTCATCATGGCGCCTCCGTGCACCCAAACCAACACCGGTCGAGAGACGTCATCCTGGATTCTTGTTACTTCAGCTTGGATTTCCAGATGACCAACCGTCTTATAGGTAAAGGTTTGGTGTTTTAATGATTGGGGCATGGCAACTGATTTAAGCTGAGTGCAACAGATGTTGAGAATTGCAAGAGCGACTAGGAATTTTATGTGGTTCATTCGGGTGAAATATCGGGGTACATATCGTAAGTTAGTTTCATTTGTTCCGATTCAGAAATTTTGCCAGGCCAGGATTCGATGCCATTGACTAGTTCAGAAGCTCGTATCTCAAACCATTCGTCGACAGTGTCTCCAGAAACATCTACCAGGATATAGCGCATGACTGGGTCTTCCTCCCTCAGGTCGAAGACCATGTATCCAAAGTTTGGATTGTCGTTATACCACTCACGAATGTAGATCTCCGGGATCTTGCGCTGTAATTGCCTGGATGTACCTTGGGCCAAGGGTGAACTTACGAATTCATAAAAATCGTATCCACCTTTCGAAGACCAGGGGATGCAATTCAATTCACCCTGATGAGTATCCCCGCTCATTAGTAACACTCCAGAGATGTTCTCATCGCGAATAAAGTTCAGTAGTTTATCCCGAGCGAATAATGTTGGAGCCCATGAATCCCCACTGGGACCT
>JAPUIL010000306.1 GCA_027297085.1 Verrucomicrobiota bacterium
TCCCGGAAGGGCCAGAGATCGTTGATAATTACATTTTTCTCATAGCCGTTGCTCTCGGCAAAACGAACCACATCCAGCCAGTGCCGCCCCCAACGTTCACCGTAGTGAGGTGACTCCAGAAGCCGATCTATTAGTTTTTCATAGGCCAGCGGATCAGTTTCCTTTACAAAAGCTTCTACCTCATTCGAAGTTGGGGGCAAACCGGTCAAATCGTAAGTGGCGCGACGAATTAAGCTGCGCCGATCCGCTTCCAGATTTATGGCCAGGTCCTGGTCTTCCAGAGCGTCCACTATATAGGCATCAATCGAATCGAGCTTTGGTTCTGAAAGCGGTTGGTAGGCCCACCAAGATTTGTCGGCTTTGGAAGGTTCGTGCAGTATGAGTCCCTCTGGCCAGGGAGCACCTGCATCGATCCAACTTGCTAATAGATTGGCCTCCCTTTCAGTGAGTGGATCACCTTCGTCCGGCATCTCCGGTTTCTCACCTGGATTTTCAGGAGTGGTAATCCAATACAGCATGCTGTCAGCATGATTGCCGGGAATGATCAAATCGTCTTCCACCGTCTGTATATCTTCCAGGGTGGCCAATGAAAGGTCCCCCTTTAACCTGTTCGGATTATGACATCTCAAACATTTGGCTTCCAGAACCGGCGCCAGGTCCTTCTCGAAATCGATGGTATTGGCGCTCAAAGCGTTGAGCGCGAGCACAAGAAATAAATAACCGGGAAAGACCTGAGAAAAACGAATCATACAAAAGAATTCTCAATTAATAGAATCAGTTTCCCTGGCTGTCCAACCCATTAGGGCTAAAGAACTTTCAGTTCCGGGTAGTTTATCGGGGAAAACGTGATTCCTAAAAACCGGAAAGCTTCTGTAAAAGGAACCAGGATGAAGGTTAAACCAGACCAGAACCTTAAACACCCACTCCGGCGATCTCAACTTCTTCGGTAGATTTCGATTCGCGTTTGAAACGCATGGACAGAACCTTACTCACGCCCGGCTCCTGCATAGTAACACCGTAGATAGTGTCGGCGCTGGAGATAGTCCGTTTATTGTGAGTGATAATCAGGAACTGTGAACGATTGGTAAACTCGTGCAGAATATCCACAAAGCGACCAATGTTTGCGTCGTCGAGCGGAGCATCCAATTCATCGAGTAAGCAGAAAGGGCTGGGTTTCACCATGTAGATAGCAAAGAGCAATGCCACAGCGGTCATGGTCTTCTGTCCACCGGACAATAAGGTGATTGACTTAAGTCGCGTCCCTGGAGGTTGAGCTACTATCTCGATACCTGACTCGAGTGGATCCTCTGCATCTTGAAGAGTCAGGTCGGCCTTTCCTCCTCCAAATAACTTATCGAATGTAAAGATGAAATTCTCACGAACCTGACTAAAGGTCTCCTTAAACTGGGCAAGAGAGGTCTGATTAATATCGTCGATAGCCGCCAGCAATTGTTCCTTTGAGTTCCAAAGATCGTCACTCTGGGTTTTAAGGAAATCGTGACGCTCTTGCAATTCAGCGTACTCTTCGATCGCAACCAAATTAACCGGTCCCATGGAATGGAGGCGTTTACGAAGTGCGTTAACCTCTGTTTTTATGGGTTCCCAATCGGGTTCTTCCATGGCGTCCAAATCCTCGGAAGCCGGTTCCTGGATTTGAGGCACCTGATCGGGATCGGGTGCCTCGGCATCGTCTTCCTCCAAGTCAAGGGCCAGCTTTTCAACCAATTTCTGGTTGGCCAGAAAATACTCCCTGCGCCAGTTAATTTCCGCCAGCTCCAGGTCGTACTCGCGCATAATCTCTTCAGATAGATAGCGCATCTGGGACTTCTTCTCTGCCAGGAGAATGGCTTCTTTGTTAAGAGATGCTTCGAAAGTCTGCAGCTCTTTGCGAACCTCTGTTAGGTTGGATTCCCGTTCGGCAATCTCCTTCTCCTGAGTCATGAGGTTTTCGCGCAGCTTTGCAGCCGAAACTTGGTCCGTATCCAAACTTCCGGATAATTTAACGGCGAGGGCCTTTTGCTCCTCGACCTGTTTGGCCAACTCCTCGCTCTGGGTTATTAACGACTCTTTTTCCTCAGTTCGCTGCAGCCGGAGACTTTCGATCTCTACCAGCTGCTCCTTCATTTCTTGCAAGCTCCGCTCGAGGCCTTCCAGTTGCTGCTTTTTAGCTGCCAGTTCAACGCGCACTTCAGAAAGAGCTTCGCGTTTCTGCTCAAGCTTTTCGCGTAGGGCCTGAAGACTATTTTCTATTTCCAGTATGGTATTGCGCTTGTCCTCGATGACCTTCTCGGATGCAGCCAATTCTTCCCGGCCCTTGGTTAGTTGCCCGGCATACTGATTGTGAGTGGTCTCGATCTCCTTGATATTGCTCCGCATGAGAGCCAACCGTTCTTTCCCTTTTTCAAGAGATACTTCGGCGGCCCGTTTTTCCGACTGAAGAACCGATTCTTCACGTTCAATTTCCTGCAATCGGGATTTGAGCGTTTCTTTGACCTCATTGACCTTGGAAAGTTCTTCATCCACCTCGCGACCCAGTTTTCGCTTGGCCTCCAGCTCCGATTCGTGCTTTTCGATTTTGGTCTTCAGCTCACGAATCTGATTACCTCGTTCAAGGATACTATCCGGTTCGTTCTTGCTGTGCCCTCCGATAAACCATCCACGGCGGTCAACCAGATCACCGGATCGGGCCGTAATTCGTGAGAAAACAAAGTTAGGATTGGTTTTCCAGAAATCCAAAAAAACATTCAAGTCCTCACAGACGTAGCAACCGGCCAAGACACGTTCCAATGACTGCGAAGTCCGGAACTCATCCGACTTAACAATCGAAGTGGCAGGAATCAGAAAATCAGGTAGGTCCTTTGAATCACCTACCTTTAGAGGTTCAACCGGAAACTGCAGGCAAGCCTTACCCAATTTTCTCGTTCCCAGCTGCTGAACAACGGTGCGGGCGATTTCCACGGAATCTACCAGCAAGGCATCGAGCGATGCACCTAATAAGGCTTCAACGGCCCGGGTATTTTTAGAAGACACTTTGATACTCTTGGCTAACAGGCGAAATTCGCTAGTATCCACCACAGCATCGATTCGCCCCTGCAACAATGCCTTGGCCCCTTCACTGAATCCTTCAAATTTTTTATTCAGGTCATTCAACACATTCAGGTGTGCTGCCATACGAGCCAATTCGCGGTCCAGGTCCTGAATTTCCACCTGCAGGTTTCGGAAGTGGGCCAACAATTCTTCTGATGATTTTTCCTGGACGGTAAGCTTGTCACATACCTCCGTTTTTTCAGAGTTAAAATTGGCTGACCGCTTCTCAATATTCTGAAGTTGTTTTTCGAATACAGAGGTTTCATCGGTCAAACGATGGATATCCTCATTCAAGCTGGACTGCTTTACTTCGTCCGTTTTAAGGGCTACCTCCAAGTGAGAAACATCCGTCCGTAGTCGCGAAATGGATACCTCTGTCTCACTGATCTGTCTACGCTCGTTTATCAGACTCGCCTCGGCCGCAGCAATACGTCCTTGGACATCTCTCAGTTCTTTGGTCTTCGATTCGTATACCTCGTCGGAATTACCTACCAGGTCGAGCTGTTGCTGACGAACCTCACCATCGTCCTGTGACCGGTTCTGCACTTCTTCATGGCGCCGAACGAGGTTTGCCAGGTCCTGATCGATCTGCTCGAGTCGATGAGTTACATCCTCAATACGGGACTGAGCAAATTCGGCCTGGTTTTCCGCCAGATCCTTTTTGGAACGAAGGTCGAAAATACCCTGTTGCGCCGCTTCCAAACCAGAATATAACTGAGTCCGGGATTCGCGTTGTGTCTCCAAGGATTCTTCTCTGGATGCTACGGATTTGCGCAGTTCTGCAACCTTGTTGGTGAAATCGCGACTATGCTGGCTAGCTGAGTTCAAGCTGGCCTCAATCCTGGAGAACTCATGGCTGCTTAAAGCCAAGTCCAGATGTTTGAGCCGGTGAGAAATCCGTTTGTAACGCAGTGCTTTACTGGCCTGACGCCGAAGGGACCCAATTTGCCGTGCCACTTCTTCAATAACATCAGTCACCCGGGCCAAGTTCGTATCGACATGACCCAACTTGTTTAAAGCCTCCTTGCGCTGTGCCTTGTAACGGGTGATGCCAGCAGCTTCCTCAAAAATGGTCCTTCGCTCCGCCGGATTGGAGGAGAGAATCTGGTCAATTTGTCCCTGGACCATGAATGAGTAAGAGACCTGCCCTATCCCGGTATCCATAAACAACTTCCCAATGTCCTTCAGCCGGCAAGCCTTACCGTTTATATAATAGGCACTTCCCCCATCCCGCACGACACTTCTCTTGATCTCAATTTCATGGAAGCCTTCGCCCAGCTCTTTTTCACAATCGGAGAAGATCAAACTCACCTCACAAATGGAGTGAGGCTTCCGTTTATCGGTGCCTTCGAAAATCACATCCTGCATCTTGCCGCCGCGTAAAGCTTTGGCACTCTGCTCCCCCAAAACCCACCGGATACAGTCGGCTATATTGCTCTTGCCACAGCCATTCGGTCCCACGATAGCGGTGACTCCGGGCTCAAGAGAAAGTTGGGTAAAATCGGCGAAACTTTTGAAGCCGTTGATTCTGACTTCCTTCAGGTACATGGATAAAAGATGGGAAGATTTGTAAGGGGCTGGCGATTCAGCAACCCTTAATTTCAGGAATATCCAACCGGTCGGATTTACCTGCCAGAAACGCGCTTGAAGAGGTAAAGACCCAGGATTTGAAATATTAGATTTGGCACCCAAATCAACAGATCCGGACGAAGAGAAGGACTCTTCTCCAACCATTCAATAATGACGAAGGCCAGGTAGTAGACGAAGGCCAGCCCCAAGGCTAACACGAAGTTCGCGTAATTTTCAGCACGCCCCACTTTGATACCGAGCGGGATGGCAAGGAAGGTGAAGGACATTACTGAGAAAGCTAGAGCAAAATTACTCTGCACCTGGAATTGGATACGGATAACCTGAGCGAACCGCTCATCCGGATCCATATCTTTATTGGCCAAAGTGTTATCCCGTTCAATAAGCAGATCATTAAAATTCAAGGAATGCATCTTCCGATTATAAGTCGATCGTCCCAGGAAGCGATCCAAGGGCAACTTGATTCCCGCTTTTTTGAAAGACACCCCGGCCAGATGCTTATCCAATCCATCAGGATTGAGACGATCCCGATTTTCATAATACCCATCGTAAACCGTCAGGATTAGAGACTCCTGCTCCTCATCAAAATGAAATTCTCCTCTCTTGGCCCGAACCACCTGATGCACATTGCGGTTTTCATCCAGCTGCCAGATCCAGAAGTCTTTCATTTCGGTCTCATTTTTCTCACCGATGTATAGCACGCGTCCGGGAAAATCCCGGATGAAAGTTTTGGCCACAATGACTTTCAACGGATTCTGGCTAATCGTGTTACGCATC
>JAPUIL010000307.1 GCA_027297085.1 Verrucomicrobiota bacterium
TCCGGGTGGGACAATGAGCGGCCAGATGACGCGCCACTCCGATGTAGATATGAATTTCTTCAGCTTGTCCTTGCCAAAGAGAAGCCTGTTCCATGCCTGCCTCAAGTGCCTGGATTAAATGGAAGTCCACATCTTCCCTCAGAGTTGCCATAGCGAGTGTATCCACTAAAGACACACGACTGTAGTCGTTATGCAAATAGGTCGCCACCAGTTCAGGCAATCGCGACCAACGCTGTTTCTCATCCAGGCTCTTTAACATAAGATCCAACAAATCCTGTTCAGAAAGGAGTAAGGCCGACTTATCCGGTTCTGGAATCCTGGCTCTGGGAACACTCAAAAAACGATCGGTAAATACGGACATGGCACCCTGTATCAACCCTCGAGCAAGTATAGGCGATTTGCCGTGCCTCATGCTTTGATAAACAGCGTTGGTGAAAGTAAAGGTATGCATCGGAAAAAACCAGTCTCCCATTTCATTGGATTCCGGAAACCAAGCCAGTCGCATGGCCGCCGCATAACACAGTTGCTTTCCTATTTCCCGGTAAGGGATTCCCTCTTCAACCCAGCCGATTAAAGACTCCAGGATCTGTTTCGGATCCTCTCCATTAAAGGTCTCCAAAAAATTATCCTGTATATTTCCATCCCAGTTTTTCCTGATCGGATGTATCCTCGCCAAGGCTTCTTCAGCTTCTTTAACCAAGGTTATTAAATCATGTGGATCTCTCCAGGAACCTTTATCCTCCTCACCTCGAGCTTGAGTTAGTTCATGCATGAGCATGGGCAATACGCGACCTGCTTCATCCCATCCGATTACATCGAGCAACTCCAGAGATTTGTTCGTAAAATCAACAAGGTGACCGCTATTCGCATACACTCGATCATACAAGGCACCAAATAACGCCTCAGCAATTTGCAATTGGCTGGCTCCGGAATCCAGGAGCGTTAACACAGTCCTCTCGGCTCCATCCCTTTGACGCACCAAAGCCCAATGTTTCATCCAGCGCGCCAGTTGTTCAACCGTTTGATTCTGATTATCGAGAGCTGGTCGTTTGACTGGAGCCGGCATGCCAAAACTGTTCTGGGAAATTCTTCGAGAAGCGGTACCCATGGCATACAGCCTGGTAGTTTCTTTAAGCTTCGGCCAAAGCCGGGAAACCACACTCAAAGTCGTCATACCATCGCGCCATTGATCAAGGTGGTCACTACTCCAATCGGTAAGTTCACGACACAATTCCTCGGCGGTTAATTTCTGTTTTAGCAAACCCAGCAGGCTCTTGTATTGAACCAATGGAATGTTCTGCTCCAAACCCTGGATCAATCGCCCTCGATAGTATTCCAACCCAAGCTCCTTGCGGGGATTCGCTGAAACATAAACCACGTCGTCGGCAAGCTCCGTATCAAAGCTGGGAACATCATCCGCCCATAGATCGAAGGCACAACCACTGTGGATATCGAATCGACCGTGATGCCAATGGCATACCAGGATTCCGTCTTTTACCGTGCCACGATTGAGTGGAAAACCCAAATGGGGACAGCGGTTGTCAACCGCGTGGATTTTCCCTTGATCAAAGAAAACGGCAATGGGCCGATCGGCACCTTTCACTGTAATTACCCCTTTGGTTTTCAGTTCTTCCAGACTGCCTACTTCAATTCGATCGAGTGCATGCTTCATACTTTCTAAAGAGTTTTCTTTATAAAGTAGTAGTCTGAAACTTTTTCAACATTTTTCTTTATAAAGTGAAGCGGAAGTCTGTAAATTGGCCCTCAAGAAGCATTGTTAACCACCATGAAAACACCCGAAACTAAAGCTAAGAACCGAATACTTGAGCTTCTGAAAACTGGCGGCCCGCAGGAATCAGGTGAATTAGCTGAGTTATTGGGGGTGTCGGCCATGGCAGTACGTCAGCATTTATATGCTTTTCAGAAACGTGGCTGGGTAGATTTTGAGGAACGCTCACGTCCCATGGGAAGACCGGCCAAAGTGTGGGAATTGACCGAACAAGCTGAACAGTTCTTTCCCGACCGGCACAACGACCTTCTTCTCAGTTTTATCGATGGAATTGAAAAAACGCTCGGAAAAGAGAGTCTGAACAAACTCCTGGAACACCGTGCCAAGGAACAAATTGAGGAGTATTCAGCTCAGCTAAATGGCCAGACTAAATTGAGGAAGAAAGTAGATCAACTTGCTAAAATTCGGTCGAAGGAAGGTTATATGGCCGAGGTTCAAAAGTCCGATTCCGGAGGATACCTGTTGATAGAAAACCACTGCCCTATCTGCCGGGCCGCTCAAACATGTTCCGGCTTATGCGAATCAGAGTTGGAAGTTTTTCGGAAAAGCTTGGGAGAAGGTGTTTCAGTTGACCGAATCGAACATATATTGTCCGGCGAACGTCGCTGTGTTTACCACATATCGGATTTCTGATCGGTTACCATTCTCAAAAGAAAAGTCGCTCAACGGTCCAGTACGAACCAACCACACCGATCAGGCAGGATGCCGGTATGGTTATGCGGCTGCGGTACCAATCGCGCTTTCGGAAAAAACCCAGCATGATAAACGCGCTTGCCAAAACCATCAGCTGCCCCAATTCCACTCCAATATTAAAGGACACCAGTACGGTAAGAAATTTATCTGGTGGTAAGCCGATTTCCGCTAAGACTCCGGCAAAACCCAATCCGTGCAGCAAACCGAAGAAAAAAACTACCACGGGTCTCCACGGTCGTATAGAATCCGTTAGAACATTCTCAACGGCCACCAAAGTGATCGAGAGTGCAATGAGTGGTTCAACAATGGTGGATGGAAGAGAAACTAGACCATATATAGACAGCCCGAGCGTCAAGGTATGGGCGACCGTGAAGGCAGTAACCTGAATAAGTAGGGGCCGCATTTTTGCCGCCAACAGAAACAGCCCCAAGACAAATAAAATATGATCGAGCCCTCCGGGTACAATATGCACAAAGCCGACCTTAATATAGCGGAATAGGTAGATTAAAAATCCATTACTTCCACTCCTTTGCATTCCTGCGGCCGCAAAGGTAATTGGCTCGCTCAATTCCCCTGTCACGACCCACTGCACATCCGGTTGAATAACCGTCATAACCACCTCACCTATATCCAAAGGAAAACGAAACTGTAATTCGGATTCCTCACTGGTTAACCTGCCGGAACTAAACACTTTAATATGTAAACCTTCCGCCACCATGGTTTGGTAGACAATTTCCGGCAATTCGGATGGATGAGGAAACCAAAGTTCAAACTGCTCAAATATTTCGCCGGATTCATAAACGATTAACTCACTCCTGAAGAGATTCTCAGAAGTGGAAAACATTGTTTCCCACCGGTCGAAATTGGCATTTGTAAATGCGCTTTCTTCTTCCAGCTCTCCGAATTCCGACCGGACTTCACCGGCAAATTCGGGATTACTTTGGATATACCGTGAAAGGTTAATATCCATTTCCAGAATCCAAACACGATCAGGGCTTAAAGTTAATACCGCCTGCCCGGTTTCCAGCTTATGAGCCCGCATAACTGCTGGACTCACAAAAAATATTCCGAAAAACAGCAAGCAGATGTGTTGGCTCCACAAATTTCGAAGAAAACAGTCCATCAACTCGTTTAAATCCTCCGCTTAATGCTGCAAAATCTGCACGTCCTTACGTCGAT